>CAIRBY010000132.1 GCA_903876865.1 uncultured Acidobacteriia bacterium | reverse complement strand
CGCACTGACCCCCACCGTAGTCCTGACCGCGTGGGAAGCCGGCGCGGATTGCGTCCAGGTCTTCCCCTGCGGCAATGTGGGCGGAGCGAAGTACCTCAAGGCCCTCAAAGGACCGTTCCCGCAAATAGAGAAGATCCCCACCGGCGGCGTGAATCTGGAAACCGCGGGCGAGTTCCTCAAGGCGGGCGCCTGCGCCGTCGCCGTGGGCGGCGAACTGGTGGACCCCAAGGCCATCAAAGAAGGCCGCTACGACATCATCGAAGAGAAGGCCCGGCAGTATCTGGCCGCCGTCGCCAAGGCACGCGCCGAAATCCTGGCCGCCGCCGGTTAAGCGGATTCCCGTTCTACTGATTCTGGCTCTACTGATTCTGGCTATACTGATTCTCGCCATACTGATTCTCGCTATACTGATTCTCGCTATACTGGTAACTCGCTATGGCTATCAGCAAAGATCTGCTAGAAATCCTCGTGTGTCCGTTATGCAAGGCAACGGTCGAATTGAAACCCGACCAGAGCGGGCTGAAGTGCGTCCAATGCCATCGCGTCTACCCGGTTCGCGACGACATTCCGGTCATGCTGATCGACGAGGCGAAGATCGAAGAATAGAGCGTGGATAGCGTCCTGGAATCTTTGCCGCGGGGCAGCCGGGTTGCGATCCTCCGGCTGCGAAGCCTGGGCGATTGCGTCCTCACTACACCCGCGCTCGATCTCCTCAAACGCGCCCGCCCGGACCTGCACCTCGCCATCGTGGTCGAAGACCGCTTCCGCGAAATCTTCGAAGACAATCCCGATCTGAGCGAGATTTTCGCCCCGCAGCTTGCCTCCGTGCGCCGCTTCCGCCCGCAACTCTGCATCAACTTCCACGGCGGCACGCGCAGCGCCTGGATGACCGAACTCTCCGGCGCCCGTTTCCGCGCCGGCTTCGCCCACTACCGCCACGAGTTCGTCTACAACGTGCGAATCCCGCGCGCGCAGGAGATTCTCCACCTCGAGCGCAAGGTACACACCGCCGAGCATCTCGCCAGCGCCATGTTCTACCTCGGCGTGCCCTCTTGCGAAATTCCCCGCGCCAAACTGGTGCCGCCTGCCACCGGCCACTCTCCCGCGGCGCGGCAGGCCAGAATCACCGAGAGCCTCGCCCACTACGCCGTGCTCCACGGCGTCGCCGCTACTCCCGAAAAGACCTGGCATGGCGCAGGCTTCCTCGCCGTCGCCGCCCATCTCCGCGAAGCCGGCATCGAGCCCATCTTCATCGGCGCGGAAACGGACGATCTCTCCCCCTTCGCCGCCTATCGCACCATTCAGGGCGCCTCTCTCTCCGAAATCAAATCGCTGATGTCCGCAGCCACTCTCTTCGTCGGTAACGATTCCGGACCCGCCCACATGGCAGCCGCGTTCAGCGTCCCGTGCGTGGTTCTCTTCGGCCCGAGCGACCCCGAAATCTGGGCTCCGTGGCGCACCGCCGGACAAGCCCTCACCGCACCCGGCGGCATCGCCGGGATCGCCATCGCGGACGTACTCACGGCCCTCGACCGCCTGCGGGTGGCCGCATGAAGCAACTCCTGCGCCTCACCAGCTATGGCCGCAAGTACCTGCCGCAGATCCTGATTTCGGTGGTGCTGATGGCCATCGCCGGCGCCGCGCAGAGCGCCGTCCCCCTCCTCATCCGGCCCATCTTCGATCGCGTGCTGGTGAAGAACGCGCCTGAGGGTCCCATCGCGCTGCTGCCCAACCCGCTGCTCGGCCATCAGGTCTATCTCGACCACATCATGCCGTTCCGCGGCAGTCCGTGGACCATGATCGCGACCGCCCTGCTGCTCGCCTTCTTCCTCAAGGGGGTCTGCGATTTCCTGGGCAATTACCTCGTCAGTTATGCGGGCTTCGCCAGCGTCACCCGCCTGCGCAACGCCGTCTTCGATAAGGTGCTGAAACAGGGCGCGGAGTTCTTCGAAGCCCACTCCACCGGCCAGTTGATGTCCAGCATCATGAACGATGTGGACAAGGTCCAGGTGGCCACGTCACAGATCCTGGCCGATCTGTTGCGCCAGTTGTTCTCCGCCGTTTTCCTGCTCTACGTGCTCTTCTCGAGCGATCCCTGGCTGGCGCTGATCTGCCTCGTCGTCGTGCCCACCATCATGCTGCCCACCATGCGCATGGGCAAGCGGATCCGCCGCACCAGCCGCAACACGCAGGAACGGCAGGCGGACATCAATCAGATTCTGCAGGAGACGCTCAGCGGACACATGGTGGTGAAGGCCTTCACCGCCGAGGAGTATGAATCGCGCCGCTTCCGCGATGCCTCCCGCCGCCTCTTCAAGACCAACGTGCGCTACGTGCTGCAGCAGGGCCTCGCCTCTCCGCTGATCGATTTCTGCGCCGCCCTGATGATCGTCGGCCTGCTCCACTATGCGCGGCTGCAGATCAAAGGCGGCGAGTTCACCGCCGGAGCCTTCACCAGCTTTCTGACCGCGCTGCTCATGCTGCTCGAACCGCTCAAGCGCCTGGTGGGCATCTACAACATCTTCCAGCAGGCGCTCGGCGCTTCCCAGAAAGTCTTCGAATACCTGGATCATCAGGAGACCGTGGCGGATTCCGCCGATGCGCGCCCGCTCACTGGCTTTCAACAGTCCGTCCGCTTTGAGAACGTGAGCTTCTACTACCCGGGCTCGCCCGATGGCTTCCGTTTCAGCGGCCTCAACCTCGAGGTCAAAGCCGGACAGGTGGTCGCGCTCGTCGGCCCCAGCGGCGGCGGCAAGACCAGCATCGCCAACCTCGTGCCGCGCTTCTACGATGCCGCCGAGGGCAGCGTGCAGATCGATGGCACGGACGTGCGCAGCCTCAAGCTGGATACGCTCCGCGCCCAGATCGGCCTGGTCGCGCAGGACACGTTCCTTTTTAACGACACCGTGGCCAACAACATCGCCTACGGCCAGACGGGCGTGCCCGAAGCCGCCATCCGCACCGCCGCGCAGACCGCTCTGGCCAACGATTTTATCGAAGCGCTGCCCGAGGGCTACCAGACCGTGATCGGCGATCGCGGCGTCAAACTCTCCGGCGGACAGCGCCAGCGGCTCTCCATCGCGCGCGCATTACTGAAGAACGCGCCCATCCTGATTCTGGATGAAGCCACCAGCCACCTGGACACAGAGAGCGAAATGCTGGTACAAAAGGCGCTGGCCAACCTGATGGAGCACCGCACCGTGATTGTGATCGCGCACCGGCTCTCCACCATTCGCCGCGCCGACAAGATCGTCGTGCTGGAGCGCGGACACATCCGGGAAACCGGCACCCACGAGGAACTGATGGCGCGCGCGGGAATTTACCGGCGCCTGCACGAACTGCAATTCGAAGCCGCCGGGTCGGCGGTGGATCGTTAAGAACCGATCAGTGAGAGAGTAGAGCAAGCATGAGCGTACGCAGCATGACGGGCTTTGCCCGAATTCGAAAAGAGATTCCCAACGGGGAATTGATATTGAGTCTCAAAGGCGTCAATCATCGCGGGCTGGATCTGCACTTCCACCTGCCGAACGAGCTGGATTCGCTCGAAAATGACGTCCGCGGCGTGATCAAGGCCGGTGTGGCTCGCGGCCATCTGCAGATTCACGTGGCCCTGAACAGCAACGGCGAGGGCGATGCCGCCCCGCTCAACCGCCCGCTCATGCAGGCCTATCTCGCAGCCTTTGCCGAGGCCTCGAAGGAATTCGGTCTGGCCGGCAGCCCCGATCTCAACACCGCCCTGCGCATCCCCGGCATGTTGAATGCCGGAGCCGAAACCGATCTGGACGAAGCCGTGGCCAAGGTGCTGCTCGAAGCCGCCGCCGAAGCCGTCACCGCCCTCAACAAGGTGCGCGAGCGCGAAGGCGCCGCCACCGCGGCGGAGATGCGGCAGCGCTGCCAGACCATTGTCGGGCTGGTCAGCCGCATGGAAGAGATCCGCGCCGGAGCCGTCGGCGTCTTTCAGAAGCGGCTGCGCGAAAAGCTCTCCGACCTGCTTCACGGCGCCGGCGTCGATCCCCAGCGGCTCGCTCAGGAAGCCGCCATTCTCGCCGACCGCAGCGATATCGCCGAGGAGTTGATGCGCCTGCGCACCCACGCCGGACAACTCGAAGCCATGCTCAACGGCGCCGGGGAAGTAGGCAAACGCCTCGATTTTCTGCTCCAAGAGATGAACCGGGAGGCCAATACGGTGCTCTCCAAGACCGGCGGACTCGGCGATCTCGGCCTCACCATGACCGATTTAGCCCTTAGCGCCAAGAGCGAGATTGATAAGATACGGGAACAAAGCCTCAACCTCGAGTAAACCCGCGAATGTCTACCATTTTCATCATCTCCGCCCCTTCCGGCAGCGGTAAGTCCACGCTGGTCAAGCACTTGCTGGCCAACGTCCCGCGCCTCCGCTTCTCCGTTTCCTACACCACCAGAGAGCCCCGCGGAGCCGAAAAAGACGGGGAAAACTACCACTTCGTCACCCGCGAAGCCTTCGAAACCATGCTCGCCGGGAACGAATTCCTGGAGTGGGCTAAGGTCTTCGACCGCGATTATTACGGCACCCACCAGGGCATCCTCGAGGACGCGCGGGAACACGGTCAGGACCTGGTACTCGACATCGACGTGCAAGGTGCGAGACAATTGAAAGAGAAGTTTCCGGATGCTGGAGCGGTGGTCACCATTTTTATCCTGCCCCCATCCAAGCAGGAGTTGGAACAGCGACTCCGGTCCCGCGGTGAAGATAGCGATGAAGTGATCGCCCGCCGCCTCGGCAAAGCAGCCGACGAGATCCGCAATTACGAAGCGTACGATTATGTTTTGATCAACCGGGATCTGAGGGAAGCCGAGGCCACTTTGAGCGCGATTGTTCGCGCCGAACGAGTCCGGCGAGCCCGCATCGAAGACCAGATCCGGCCCATCTTGGACACGTTTAAGAGTTAGTGAAGGAATTCAAACATGGCAGAAACGAAGCCCCCCCGCAATAACGCGCATTGCACGCTCCCCGATGATCCGGAGCAGAGCACCTACCGCTTCATCATCGTGGCCGCCAAGCGCGCCCGTCAGTTGCAGGGTGGCGCACGCCCCGTGCTCCCGACCTCTTCCAAGAAACCCACCATCATCGCCATGGAAGAAGTGCGGCGCGGCCTGGTGAAGTACGAACTCACCGGCGCCCTGATCCACCACCACGAGGCTCCGCCCGAAACCATTCTGTAGATTGTTATGAAGCTCCTCCTGGGGGTCGGCGGCGGGATTGCGGCGTATAAATCCGCGGAACTGGCGCGCCTGCTCATGCAGCACGGCCACCAGGTGCGGGTCATCATGACCCGCGCAGCCGAGGAGTTCGTCCGCCCGCTCACCTTTGCCGCCCTCACCGGGCAACCCGTCCTCACCAACCTCTTCGCCATCGATAGCGCCATCGAACACATCGCGGTGGCGCGGGATCACGAAGTCCTCGTTGTAGCCCCCTGCACGGGCGACCTCATGGCCAAGTTCTCCCACGGCCTGGCCGACGATTTTCTGAGCGCCCTCTACCTCGCCTTCACCGGTTCCGTCGTGATCGCCCCCGCCATGAACGTGAACATGTGGCAGCATCCGGCCACCCAGGCGAATCTCGCGACGCTCAAGCAGCGCGGACACTCGATCGTGGAACCGGGCAGCGGCTATCTGGCCTGCGGCATGACCGGACCCGGACGCCTCGCCGAACTCGAAGCCATCGCCGCCGCCGTGGAAGCCACTTCCCAACGCCGCGATCTGGAGGGCGAGACCGTGCTCATCACCGCCGGTCCCACCCGCGAACCGCTCGACCCGGTGCGTTACATTTCCAATCGCTCCAGCGGCAAGATGGGCTACGCCCTCGCCGAAGCCGCCGCCACCCGCGGCGCCCGCGTCATCCTCGTCTCCGGCCCCGTGAACCTGAACCCGCCCCGCGGAGTCGAACTCGTACCCGTACAGACCGCCATCGAAATGCGCGAT
>CAIRBY010000131.1 GCA_903876865.1 uncultured Acidobacteriia bacterium | reverse complement strand
GAGGCGCGCAAAACTCCGCCCAACGCCAGGCCTTCCGGGAGCTTGTGCAGCGCCACTGCCAGCGGTACCGCCACGCGCAGTCCCAGCGGCACCGCCAGTTGCACCGTGGCGATGCTCCACCCGTCCAGAAAACTGTGCACCGCCGCCGCCACAATCAGCGGCGCCGCGAAACCGTGCAACTCCGTGGAGCAGGCATTGTGATCGTGATCGTGGGCGCAGGTGGGGCAGACGCGGTAGACATACCGGTTGATCAGCAGCAGGACGCCGTAGCCCGCGCCGAACAGTCCCAGGCTGATCGCCCAGCCCATCTCCGCCGCCAGTTCCGGCACCAGTCCGAACAATGCCACCCCGATCAGTACGCCTGCGCTGAACGGCAGCACCGCCCGCGCCCGCTCCCGCAATCCGGTCAGCCAGATTCCCAGGACGGCGCCCAGGATGCCCACTGCGGTGGCTAGTGCTGGCGCTGCAATTCCCATGTGCTAGGCTTCCAATGTAACGCGGTTTGGGTGCCGCCTTCTCCGCACCGGCCGGAACTGTCCGAAAATGGGATTGGCTTCGTTCTGCAGAGTACTACTCGTCGCGCCGGGCTTTACGTAGATTTACCTCTCCCTGGCCGCAACTTGTTCGTTTCAGGGGAGTTTACTCTTTACAAGAGGGAAAACATGAGTAACCGAGTCGTTCTTGCGCTGGTTGGTGCTGTCGGTCTGGCCGCGTTTCCCGGAGTCTCCGCCTACGCGACCAAGAAGAACGCGGACACCGCCCGCCAGTTTTTCAAACAAGTCACAGCAGATCAAAAAATAATTCAGGCTCTGAGCCGCCTCACCTACGGTCCTCGCCCCGGTGATGTGCAGCAGGTCAAGGCCATGGGTCTCAAGAAGTGGATCGAACTCCAACTGCACCCGGAGAGCATCCCGGAGAACCCGCTGCTGGCGGAGAAGTTGAAGACCCTCGACACCCTCACCATGTCCAGCGGCGACATGGTGCAGAATTACCCAACGCCCCAACTCGTCAGGCAGATGGTCAACGGGCAGGTGCCTTTCCCCACCGACCCGGACCGGAAACTCCTCCTCACCAAACTGGTCGAGAAGTATGAGAAGAAGCAGGCGGCTGGGGGCAACGCCGTCGCTCCCCAACCCAATATGCCGGACGTGAAGGCGCTCGCCGAGATCCTCACGCCGCAACAGATCCGCAGTCTCCGCGTGGGCACGCCCGAGCAGCGTATGCAGGCCTTCCTCGCCATTCCCAAGGACAAGCAGGATGACGTGATCGCCGCCCTTCCCGGTATCCGCCAGGCTATCTTCCCGCTTGCGCCGCCTGAACTCCGACGGCGCATCGATATGGCCAGCGGACCGCAGCAACTCGTCGCCCGCGATCTCGCCGAAGGTAAGCTGTTGCGTGCCGTCTACAGCAATCGCCAGCTCGATGAAGTGCTCACCGATTTCTGGTTCAACCACTTCAATATCTATCTCGATAAGGGCGCGGACCGCTACCTCGTCACCGAATACGAACGCGACGTGATCCGTCCCCACGTGCTCGGCAAGTTCAAGGACCTGCTCGAAGCTACAGCCAAGAGCCCCGCCATGCTCTTCTATCTGGACAACTGGCAATCCGTCGGCCCCAACTCGCCCCAGCTCCGCGGCGCCAAGAAGGGTACGCGCGGCCTCAACGAAAACTACGGCCGCGAACTGCTCGAACTCCACACACCCTCGGCGTGGACGGCGGCTATACCCAGAAGGACGTCACCGAAGCCGCGCGATGCTTCACCGGCTGGACCATCCTCCAGCCCCAGCGCGGCGGCACCTTCTCCTTCAACAAGCGCGTGCACGACGACGGCGAGAAGACCGTGCTCGGCGTCACCATCCCCGCGGGCGGCGGCCAGAGCGATGGCGAAAAGGTGTTGGATATCGTCGCCCGCAATCCCGCCACCGCCCGCTTCATCTCGAAGAAACTGGCCATGCGCTTCGTGGCCGATGAACCGCCCGCCACCCTGGTGGACCGCATGGCGGAGACCTTCAAAAAGACCGATGGCGATCTGCGCGCCGTCATGAAGACCATGCTCGAAAGCAAGGAATTCTGGAGCCAGGGAGCGTATCAATCCAAGCTCAAGAGCCCGCTCGAAATGGTGGCCAGCGCCGTCCGCGCCGCCAGTGGCGAAATCGATTACGCCTTCCCGCTCGCCAACCAGGTCGGCCAGTTGGGGCAGCCCTTGTACCGTAAACAGGAACCTACCGGCTACTCCAACTCCAGCAAGGAATGGCTGAACTCCGGCGGTCTGCTCGCGCGCATGAACTTCGCCGTGCAACTTGCCGATAACAAGGTGCCCGGCGTGAAAGTGAACCCCGCCCAATCCGCCGCTCTCGGCCTGGGCTCACCCGAATTCCAGAAGAGGTAAATACCATGCCAACCCGTCGATTCTTCCTACGCAATTCGGCCCTCGCCATGGTCGGCGCCGGAACTACGCCTCTCTGGCTCGAGCGCGCCCTCTATGCCTCCGATGCCCCGTCGCAGCGCAAAAAGATCCTCGTCGCGATCTTCCAGCGCGGCGCCGCCGATGGCCTCAACGTCGTCGTACCCCACGGCGATCCGGCCTATTACAAACTACGCCCCAACATCTCCATTCCGAGACCCACCGCAGACCCCGCCAAAGCAGCCGATGCCGCCATCGATCTGGATGGCTTCTTCGGCCTCAACCCCGCGCTCTCTCCGCTCAAGCCGCTGTTCGATCAGAAGCACCTCGCCATCGTCGATGCCGTCGGTTCCCCGGACCCCACCCGCTCTCACTTCGATGCGCAGGACTACATGGAATCCGGTACGCCCGGCCTCAAGGCCACCCAGGATGGCTGGATGAACCGCGCTCTTCCCCGGGCCACCGGCAAAGTCTCCCCCGTCCGCGCCGTCTCGCTCGGCCCCGTGCTCCCGCGCGCGATGCGCGGCCCTTCGCCCGCCATCGCCATGCAGACCATCGATAGCTTTCAGGTCCGCAACGCCGAAGCCTCCAAGCAGTTCGAGCAGATGTACATGGGCGCGAAAGACCCCGTGATTCAGGCCGCCGGACGCGATACCTTCGAGGCCGTCGCGCTGCTCCAGTCCATCCAGAAGCAGCAGTACACGCCCGCCTCCGGCGCATCCTATCCGCGCGGACGCTTTGGCCAGAGCCTGCAGCAGATCGCGCAACTGATCAAGAGCAACGTCGGCGTGGAAATGGCCTTCGCCGATATCGGCGGCTGGGACCATCACGTCAATGAGGTGGGCGCGCGTCCAAGCGTGGGCGTGCTCGCCAACCTGCTGGGAGAGTACGGCCAGGCGCTCTCGGCCTTCTGGACCGATATGGGTGACCGGATGAGCGATGTCGTGGTCGTCACCATGAGCGAATTCGGCCGCACCGCCAAAGAGAACGGCAATCGCGGCACAGATCATGGCCACGCCAACAGCATGTTCGTGATGGGCGGAGACGTGAAGGGCGGCAAGGTCTACGGCAAGTGGCCCGGCCTCGAGAAAGAACAACTCTACGAAGGCCGCGATCTCGCGCTCACCACCGATTTCCGCGACGTCCTCGGCGAACTTGTCACCTCGCATCTCGGCAACCCGTCGCCGAAGAACGTCTTCCCCGGCTACGACCCCAAATTCCTCGGCCTGGTGTAGTCCGGCAGGACAGGCCATCGTCTTTTGTGGCCTGTCTGCTTCTTTGTCTTTCAAGGCCGACAGGCCACGAACCCCGATGGCCTGTCCCACTCGACTTACCCCTTGCTGCTCTGGACCCGCTTCAGATCCGCTTTCGCAGCCGAACCAGGGTCCAACTTCACCGCGGCCTGCAACTCCGCGACCGCCTCTGTTTTGCGCCCCTGCTGCTCCAGCACCAGCCCCAGCTTCCAGTGCGCCAGCGCCAGGCTTGGACTGCGCGGCTCCGCCTCCTGCGTGAGGTATTTCCGGAGGTATCGCTCCGCCCGCGGCAACTCAAGCTTTCGTTGCAGGCACTCCGCCCCGGCGCGGTAGTAGGGCGCCAGTTCTTCCGCATTGACCTTCTCGGTGGCCTCCAGTGCCGCATCCAACTCGCTCCACTTGCTCTCCCAGACCAGCGCCGCGGCGAGCAGCGTAGAGGGCGCCGCGCGGTCGGGGTGCAACGGGATCGCTGCCCGCGCCTCGCGCTCCGCCTCGTCCCACTTCTTCTGCTCCGCGCACCAGTTGCCTAACAGCAGGTGTGCTTCGTAACTTTCGGGATGTTCGGCGACTGCCCTACGCGCATAGCCTTCCACCCGATCCTCGTGCTTCTCCGCGCGCGCGATTGTGATCAGCGCCCGGTACCCCTCCACCGCGTCGATCTTCATCAGGCGCTCCGCGAATGCGCGCGCCTGCGCCTTGTCCCCGCCCACAATTCCCGGCGCTTCCAGGTTGAAGGCCACCAGCGTGTGCAGCGCGCGGATGTGGTTGGGGTCCAGCGCGAGCGTGAGGTCCACCTCTTTCTTGAACCGCCGCGCCTGTCCCAACCCGCGCAGCATGCCGCCCTTGCGCGCCTTCTCGCCCTCGATCATCGCCAAGCGGTAGTGAAAGCGGACGTCCTTCGGGTCCATCGCCACGGACTTCTCCGCCAGCCGTTCGGCCTCGTCCAGATTGCCCCACAACTGCTGAATCGCGGCGTTCAGATAGACAGTTTCCGCCGCGTTGGGGTCGCGCGTGGCGGTGAGCGCGCGCAGGCCTTTGAAGTGTTGCCCGTCGATGAGTTCCTGTGGCGTGGGCTGTGCGAACAAGCACCCGGACAGCGCCAAGCCCAACCCAATCCACCCGCTGAGTCGCATACTTCATTATCGCGTCCGGCTGGGCACAATATGCTAAGTTGCGTGTTTAAGGCCTCAATATGAAATATTTTGCCCTGCTGTTCGTACTGGCTGGCACCTTGTTCGGCGCCGCCTTCCGCCCGCAGCAACTGCGCTGCGAATATCGCGTCGATCCGCAAGGCATCGATGCCACGCAACCACGTCTCAGTTGGGTGCTGACCAGTCCCAATGCCAAGGCGCGCGGCTTGCACCAGATGGCCTATCGGGTTCTGGTGGCGTCCTCCAGCGCCTCGCTCGCGGCCAATGCGGGCGACCTCTGGGATAGTGGCAAAATCGCGTCCGCGGCGTCGATCCACGTCGCCTACGCGGGCAAGCCGCTACTCAGCGGCGCGGCGGCGTATTGGAAAGTACAGGTGTGGGACCAGGATGGCCAGGTGAGCGAATGGAGCCCGTCGGGCCAGTGGTCCATGGGCCTGCTCAAGCCCGAGGATTGGAAGGGCAAGTGGATCGGCCGCGACGAAGTCGGCGTCTACAAAGCCCCCGACAGCATCTACCATGCCTTTGACCACGCGCAGTGGATATGGGCCACCGATAAAGCCCAGACCAGCGCCCCCGCCGGAGACCAGTACTTCCGCGCCATCTGCAACGTCCCCGCCGGACGCAAGATCAAACACGCCATCGTCATCGTGAGTTCCGAACCCAATACGGAGTTCTTCGTCAACTCTCAGAAGGTCACGACCGTGATGAAGGTCAACATTCCCGAGGACGCCGATATCACTGCGTCCCTCCACCCCGGGGACAATCAGATTGCCGTGCATGCCATCCACGCCAAAGATGCTACGCCAGCTGGATTACTGGCCGCGATCAAGGTCGAATTCGAATCGGGCGACCCGATCGTCATCCAAACCAACAACACCTGGCGCGCCATCGCCAAGCCCGAAGCCGGATGGGAGAAGGCGGGCTTCCTCGATGCGGGTTGGCAGGCCGCCAAACAACTCGGCGAGTTCGGCATCGCGCCGTGGAATCAGGTGGGCTATCAGGAGTTCCAGCGGTTGGCCGCGCGCATGCTGCGCAAGGATTTCGCGGTGGCGAAGAAGGTCCGCCGCGCCAATGTCTATTTCTCCGGCCTCGGTATTAGCGAACTCTATCTGAACGGCGCCAAGGTGGGCGATCACGTGCTCTCCCCCGGACTCACCGATTACGACCAGCGCTCCCTCTACGTCACTTTCGATGTCACGAAGCAGATTGCTTCCGGCGCCAATACGCTCGGCCTGATGCTGGGCAACGGCCGCTATCACGCGCCCCGCGTGGTGTATCCCACGCATACGCGTACCTTCGGCTACCCCAAGGCCAAACTGCAACTCAACCTCGAGTATGAAGACGGCACGACCTCCAGCGTAGTCAGCGACGAAACCTGGAAACTCACCAGCGACGGTCCCATCCTCGCCAACAACGAATACGATGGCGAAGATTACGATGCCCGCCGCGAACTCCCCGGCTGGAGCAAGCCCGGCTTCAACGATTCCAAATGGGAAGCCGCGCAGGTAGTAACCGCGCCCGGCGGCGTGGTCACCGCGCAGATGGCCGAACCCTTGCGCGTCACCGAAACCCTGAAGCCGGTGAGCGTGAAGAAACTCAAGCCCGGCCTATTCATTTTCGATATGGGCCAGAACATGGTCGGATGGTGCCGCCTGCATGTCACCGGGCCCAAGGGCACTGCCGTCACGCTGCGCTTCGCCGAAACACTACAGCCGGATGGCTCGCTGTATGTCGCGAACCTGCGCTCGGCGAAGGCGGAGGACAATTACACGCTCAAGGGCGGCGGACCTGAAGTCTGGGAGCCCCGGTTCACGTACCACGGCTTCCGCTACATCGAAGTCACCGGCTTCCCAGGCGACCCCACCGCGGCTGCGCTGGAAGGTCGCGTGGTGCATGACGACATGGACCGCGCCGGCGATTTCACCAGTTCCAACGACATGCTCAACAAGATCCACCACAACATGTTCTGGGGCATTCGCGGCAACTACCGCAGCATTCCCACCGATTGCCCGCAGCGCGATGAGCGCCAGGGCTGGCTCGGCGATCGCGGCCAGGTGAGCCGCAGCGAGAGCTACATGTATGACGTGGCCGGCTTCTATTCCAAGTGGATGACCGATCTGGAAGACGGCCAGCGCCCCAACGGCAGCATCTCTGACGTGATGCCCAACTACTGGCCGCTTTACAACGACAGCCTCACCTGGCCGGGCACCATCGTCTTCGTCCATGGCATGCTCTACGACCAGTATGGCGACGCGCGCGTGCTCGCCCGCGGGTACGACTCCATGAAGAAGTGGATCGATCTGGAAGGCAGCTTCGTCAAAGACGGCCTCACCTCCAAGGACACGTACGCCGATTGGTGCGTGCCGCCCGAGGATCCCAAGCTGATCCATTCCAAGGACCCCGCGCGCGTCACCGATAAGACCCTGATCGCGAGCGCCTACCTCTACGAACTGCTGCGCGAGATGGCGCGCTACGCCCGCATCCTGGATAAGCAGGCCGATGCCTCTGAATTCGACCGCCGCGCCGGGCTCATCAAAGACACCTTCCAGCGCCGTTTCTTCAAGCTGGAGAGCAGCATGTATGACAACGGCACCCAGACTTCAAGCATCCTGCCGCTCTATTTCAATATGATCCCGGCCGATTTCCGCTCCGCCGTAGTGGACACCCTGGTTCGCAACATCGAACAGAAGAGCGATAGCCACGTGGGCACCGGACTCGTCGGCGCGCAGTGGCTCATGCGAACCCTCAGCGATAACGGCCACGCCGATCTCGCCTACAAGATCGCCGTGCAGCCCACCTACCCGGGTTGGGGCTACATGGTGGAGCAGGGCGCGACCACCGTGTGGGAACTCTGGAACGGCAACACCGCCGACCCGGCGATGAACTCCGGCAACCACGTGATGCAGATCGGCGATCTCGCCGTCTGGATGTACGAATACCTCGCCGGCATCCGCACCGATCCCGAACAGCCCGGCTTCCGTCACGCCATCATCCGCCCCTATCCCGTAGCCGGATTGAATTTCGTGAAGGCGTCCCACAAGACCATGTACGGTCCGCTGGCCAGCAGTTGGAAACGCGACAACGGAACCTTCACACTGGATGTGACGGTGCCCGTCAACACTACCGCCACCGTCTGGGTGCCGGCGAAGGATGCCTCCGCAGTCACCGAATCCGGCAGGAAAGCCGCCGAAGTGAAAGGTCTCAAGTTCCTGCGCAGCGAGGCCGGGGCCGCGATCTTTGAAGTGGAATCCGGCAGCTACAGTTTCAAGAGCAACTGACCTATCGCCGGGCGCGTGGGCGGCGTCCTGCCAGCAGAAGCAGGAGGCCGCTTGCGACCAGAATCCAGTCGGAGGGTTCCGGCCCTCCAATGGCTTCATCGAGCGGTATCCCAGGCGCAACGTGGCCCCCGGCAAATACCGGGTGGTTCGCCGCGAAGCCGCCCCACTGAAGCGCCGTCATGGAGCCGGATGGCGGGTTGACGCCCGCGGGCAACTCCAGGCCGGCCGAGTAATAGCGCTCCGCAATGGCAGGAGGATGCGAGGGGAGTTGGTCTCCCATGGTGGCAATGTATTCGCCGGGTAGCGGGAACTCCGCGGGCAGCGATCCCTCAGCGTTAAGCGGCACGGGCGGGGCGCCTGCCAAAGCGAGACGCTCCGGACGTTCCACCGGAAGTTCGAGAGCGTCCCGCACCTGACTTAATCCGCGCGGGCTGGCCAGCGCCCGGAAGGAGTCGAACTGCACGCCCGGCGAGGGCGACCGTACTGTGGAGTTCCCCCCATCTGCCTGGCTGGCATCAGGCTGGCTGGGATCGGGTTGTGTCGAGATGGTGCCCGCCCCACTGGAATCGCCGGCGCTCATGCCAGCGCCGCGGGCCTGTCGGGCGAGTTCACCAATGCCATCCGGGGGCCATTGCGTTATATCGCCGGCGGGGTCCGGGAGGCTCGGCAGCGGCAGCAGTAGCGTCGCGGGGGAATCGCTGAAGCTGTCTTCGAAGGGCGCCACCTCCAGGAGGTCGATGGCATTTCCCGGGCTCTCCCTCCGGCCGGCGATGCGGGACCGGTTGGGCCGCTGCCCCGCACGAAACCAGTCCAGCCACGAGATATCTCCGGGTAAGCGGTCCGGCGGAATGGGAATGGAGAGGCTGATCATCTCCACGTCGTATTCCGGCTTACCCTCGATGGGGTAGGCCGGAAACCTGCGCGAGGGGTAGGGTGCACATCCGATCGCACCCCGTTTCGCGGTCACTAACTGGAATGCCACGGTGGCGCGGCCATTCCGGCCTACAATTCGCTGAATGACGGCGCCGCAATCGCCGGGGTAGGGGGCGTGGGTGAGGCTGCCGAGTTGCACCGGGCTTGCCATTGCGGGCAAAGCTACGCCTACCACCCAAAGGGGCAGGCCCGTATTGAATTTCATGGATGTTAGTAAGGTTGGCCGAGCTCGCAAATATTCTTATAATTCTTATCGGTTTCTTGTTGGCCCCATGCGCTGGGCCTCGCCGCGCGCACCTCATTCCCTCCGCATCGATGCCTGGTGGCTCGGGATGGTATCGTGGAAAGTCCACGTGGAGAGAGGAGTCGATCCATGGCCAATTACATCGGCGCTATCGACCAAGGCACTACCAGCACGCGTTTCATCGTCTTTGACCGTTCCGGGCGCATCGTTTCGGTTGCGCAGAAGGAGCACGAGCAGATTTTCCCGCAGCCGGGATGGGTGGAGCACGATGCCAACGAGATCTGGCGCCGCACCCGCGAGGTCATCGCGCTGGCCATGGAGCAGCGTGCGCTCACGCCCTCTGACCTTGCCGCGATCGGCATCACCAATCAGCGCGAAACCGCCGTCGTCTGGGACCGCCGCACCGGAGTCCCTGTCCACAATGCTCTGGTCTGGCAGGACACGCGCACGGCGGATGCCGTGGCGGAACTTGCCGCCGAGGGTGGCAGCGACCGCTTCCGCGCCAAGACCGGTTTGCCCCTCGCCACGTATTTCAGCGGCCTGAAACTGCGCTGGATTCTGGACAACGTGCCGGGCCTGCGTTCCCGCGCCGAAGCCGGCGACGTGCTCTTCGGCAACATCGATACCTTCCTGATGTGGAACCTCACCGGCGGCCTGCACGTCACCGATTGCACCAACGCCAGCCGCACCCAGTTGATGAATCTGCTCACGCTGGATTGGGACGAGGAACTGCTCGACGCCTTCCGCATTCCGCGCGCCATGCTGCCGCGCATCACCTCCAGCAGTGAAGTCTACGGCCACGCCACGCTCGAAAGCATCGCGGGCGTGCCGCTCTCCGGCATCCTCGGAGATCAGCAGGCCGCGCTCGTGGGCCAGACCTGCTTCGAACCCGGGGAAGCCAAGAACACTTACGGCACCGGTTGCTTCCTGCTCATGAACACCGGCACAATGCCCGTGGCTTCGCAGTACGGCATGCTCACCACCGTGGCCTACCGCCTTGGCAGCCAGCCCGCCGTCTATGCCCTGGAAGGCAGCGTCGCGATTGCGGGCGCGCTGGTGCAGTGGGTGCGCGACAACTTCGGCCTGATCGAAAAGAGCAGCGATATCGAAGTGCTGGCGCGCACGGTGAATGACAACGGCGGCGTCTATTTCGTCCCAGCCTTCAGCGGACTCTATGCGCCCTACTGGAAAGACAATGCGCGCGGCGTGATCGCGGGCCTCACCCGTTACACCAACAAGGGACACCTCGCCCGCGCGGTGCTGGAGGCCACGGCGCTGCAGACCCGCGAAGTGGTTGAGGCCATGCAAAAGGATTCCGGCATCGAACTCGAGGTCTTGCGCACCGATGGCGGCATGATTTCTAATGATCTGCTGATGCAGTTTCAAGCCGACATCCTGAACCGCCCGGTGGTGCGCCCCGCCGTTCATGAGACCACCGCTCTGGGCGCGGCCTACGCAGCCGGACTGGCGGTCGGTTTCTATGACAACATCGAAGACCTGCGCGCCCGCTGGAGCGTGGATCACACCTGGAAACCCGCGATGGAGTCCGCGGTCCGAGAGCAGATTTACACTTCCTGGAAGAAGGCCGTCACCCGGTCCTTCGATTGGCTATAGACACATGGCATCCAAATTCTTCGGCGAGTTCATGGGGACGTTGATCCTCATTCTGATGGGCAATGGCGTGGTGGCTAACGTCGTGCTCAAACGCAGCAAGGGCGAGGG
>CAIRBY010000130.1 GCA_903876865.1 uncultured Acidobacteriia bacterium | reverse complement strand
TCCGCGGCCAGCAGTAGCAGGATTTCGGCCTGGAGCGGATCGGTATCCTGAAACTCATCCACGAACAGCCGCTGATAGACGTTTTGCAGGTCCGCGCGCGCGCCATCGTGGCGCAGCAGGTCGCGCGCGCACAAGAGCAGGTCCATGAAATCGAGTTGCCCAGCGCGGCGCTTCTCTTTACGGTAGAGACCCGCGACCTGCCACAACTCGTCGCGCAGGTGCGCGGCCAAGTCGGCTTCGGCGGAGTGGCGGAAGCCTTCGATGGCGGCCTTGAGCTCTTCCCACGCCGCGAAGATGGGCTCGCGGCCCTTGACCCAGCGCATCTCGCCCGGCAGGCGCAGCAGTTCGCTTTCGGCGCGGTCCGCATCGAAGGGTCCGGCACGCTGCGCGCGCTCCACACGGTCCACGAATTCGGCCAGCGGACGGAAGACTTCAGGCGTCTGCCCGGTGCGCGTGGGCGCGCGCAATACGGCTTCGGCGGTGGAGATCAGCGTGCCCAGGTGGGCGTCGCGGGCGAAGGCGCGCTTCTCCCAGGGCGCGTCGAAATCGCGCCATTCCGTGAGGTTCCAGGCCGCTTTGCGGAGTTCGTCGAGCGGTTCGGAGCCATCTCGCTCGACGCGCCAGGCGAGGCGGGCGAGGGCGCGGTTCAAGGCGGGAGAAGGCGCAGAGAGGCGCTGTTCGATCCAGCGGCGGAAGACGCGGGCGAAGACGCGCTGCGCCTCCGGTTGCGCCAGTTCCTGAAAGACCGGATCCACGCGCGCCTCCACCGGACGGCGGCGCAGCAGTTGCGCGCAGAAGGAGTGAATGGTGCCGATGAAGGCGCGGTCGAGGCTGCGCGCCGCTTCCGAGAGGCGCAGTTGGATAGCCGGGTCCTCTTCCCCTGCGCGGCGGGCTTCGAGTTCCTGGCGGACGCGCAGTTTCATGTTGCCCGCCGCCGCGTGGGTGAAGGTGACGGCCGCGATGCTCTCCACCGGAGTGCCCGCCGCGATCGCTTCCACGATCCTCGCCACCAGGGCGGTGGTCTTCCCCGTCCCCGCCGACGCCTCCACCACCCAACTGCGCCCCAGATCGCTCATCGCCCGCCACTCCCTGGCCGCGAAGCTGGCGGGAGAGCCCATCGCGGTTCGCGGCTTGCCTCGCTTGCCTTTCGTGGCGCAGGCACTTTGCCTGCAGCGTCGAGATTCGTCTCGACGTGCCTTCTGCCGCGCTCTGGCAAGACTCTCGACACGAATGCCTGCGCCCCACTTGCGCTTAGTGGGACAGGCCATCGTTGTTCGTGGCCTGTCGTGCTTGCGTTCCGTGGCGCAGGCACACGTATCCGCGCCACGCCTGCGCTCTTGGACGTGAGTTTCATCTCCACGAGCGGAGCTCCTTCAAGCCCTTCAACTCCGCCTGCGATTTCTCCTGCACGCGCTCCTCTTCATAGGGGCCGCACACCACCAGATACTCGCAGCCTTTGCAACCATCCTTCCGGGGAGCAGCCGGAAGGAAGCCGTTCACGATCGCTTCCTCGATGATCGCGAGCGCGTGCTCGCCGCGCCGGCGCGTCCACTCGTTCACCGGCACATCGATGGTGGTGTAGTTCTGCGCGATCGTGGAATAGTAGAGCCGCCCGCGCGATACCGTTTCGCCCAACATCTGCTCCGCCGCGATGGCGTAGAGCAGCGGCTGCAGCACCTCGCCCCGTCCCGCGATTTCGGGACGCGGTTCCGGGATGCGACCGGTCTTGTGATCCACCACGCGCAGCGCACCGTTCGGATGCCGCTCCACCAGATCGATCGAGCCGCGCAGGCGGTAGCCGCCCGGCAGCGTCACCGCCTCCGCCTGGCTGCGCGGATCGCGCCCCGCGCCGCCTCCCAATCCGCCCGCCAAGCCGAAACCAAGCTCGGTGTAGGCCGCGCTCCACTCCGGTTCGCGCAGCGCGCGCTGTTGCAGCCAACCGCGCAGGTCCGCGCGCAGGGCCTGCAGTTCCGCCTGCCAGATCTGCGGGATCGCCGGCGCGAGTTCCGCCTCCGCGCGCGCCGCTTCCCGCGCCAGCACCCCGTCCAATTCTTCGAGCGTGGGCGCCTGCCCGCCGCGCAGCAATTCGAATTGCACGCGATGGAAGAACTCGCCGCGCTGTGCCGGGTCCATCCGCTGAATCGGCGCCGGGGTCGCGGCGTTCGCCAAGCCGAAGACGCCGCGAAGCGCGAAGCGGTAGGGGCAGCGCGCGTACTGCTGCAATTGCGAAGCGCTCCACGCACGCTCGGTCAGGCGGTAGCGCACGAGCGCATCGCTGCCGATCTCTTCCACGAAGAGTCCGTCGGCTGCTTTCCACGGCTTGTGCCAGCGCACCCAGCGCGCGCGCAACGCAGGCACGGCGCGTCCCGGCAGGCTCTTCAGATACTGCCCCGACCCTTTGGCGAGCGGCGCCAGGGTGGCGAGGTCGAACTCGGCATCGTCGATCGCATCCTCCGCGTGGCGCGGCGCGGGCCAACCGATGCGCGTGGCCGCTTCCGCGCGCGCCCGCTGCTCGAAATCGCGAATATCCATCTCCGGCGCGCCCGCCGCGCGGTGGGCCGCGAAGACGTAGAAGGAAGGAACGCGCTCGCGTCCCGTCAACAGGTCCAGGCGCGAATAGGAGAGCGCCAATTGCTCCGATGCGCACGCTGCCGCGATTTGCAGAAGCCCGGTGTCGTCGGAATGCGACTCCACACCGAGGGTTCGCCTCTGCGGCTCGAGCAGCAGGGGATCTTCCGCCGGTGGCCGCGGGAAGAGCCCTTCGTTCACGCCCGGCACGAACACGAGGCGGAACGCCATGCCGCGCGCCTCTTCGATGCCGCCGACCCACACGCGGCCGTAGCGCGATTCGCCCGGCGCGGCCGTCACCGCCTGCAGCGGCGGACCCAGCACCAGCAGCACTTCGCTCAACCCTACCGGGCCGATCTCCGCCAGCGGCTCCAACTCGTCCAGCAGTCCGAGCACGCTGCCGGCATCTCGCAGCGCGGCTTCGGCGAGCGCGCCCAGGGCTGCCAGCCACTCGCCCCAAGTCGCGCGCTCCGGCAGCGCGGCCAGTCGTGCGATTAAAGGCAGCGCGAAGGCACGCAGCGATTCCAGCGCCGAGATATCCGCGTCCAACTGCTCCCGCTGTGCTTCGTCCTGCGCCGCTGCGTGGCTGCGGTAGAAGGCTTCGCGCAGTCCCGCGAGGCGCGTCTCCCAG
>CAIRBY010000129.1 GCA_903876865.1 uncultured Acidobacteriia bacterium | reverse complement strand
TCCATCCACCTTGCCGAGCGCGTGGCCGCGCCCGCTCTGGCGCATCAGCAGTTCATCTCGAAGCTTGCCAATGTGGTGCTTGAGTTCAAGGTGGGCCATGGTGTCGCCGGCCCGTCTTCGTTAGAGAACGGCATCCTGATGGTGCGCGATTCCGATGTGGATTTCGATCTCGAGTTGCAGGCCGAATGCCCTCAGGTCGAAGTCTCCGCCGAAGCCGCTGCGGCACAGGCGAAGCGCCTTGCCAAGGAGCGCGAGCAGTTGGAGAAGAACATCGCCAACCATGAACGCCAACTCTCCGACGAGGCGTTCCTGGGTAAAGCGCCGGCCAAGCTGATCGATTCCATGCGCGCCAAGCTGGCAGACTACAAGGCCCAACTTGCCAAGATGGTATGACCGAAATCGTCCGTCTCGCGCTTGCGGAAGACATCGGCTCCGGAGATGTCACGAGCCGGGCCTGCGTGCCCGAATCACGCATGGCGCGGGGACGTTTCCTGGCCCGTGAGCCGCTCGTGCTCGCGGGCACGGAGATGCTTCGCGAGGTCTACGAGCTTCGCGGCGGCGTGGACGAACTGAAATTGCTCAAGCACGATGGCGAACTCTGCGCCGAAGGCGAACTCATCGCCACCGTACGAGGGCGCGCGATCACGCTGCTCGAATGCGAGCGCGTCGCGCTGAATTTTTTGCAGCGCCTCAGCGGCGTCGCGTCCCTCGCCCGGCGCTTTGCCGATGCGGTCGCCGGCACCGGCTGCCGCGTGCTCGATACGCGCAAGACCACGCCCGGAATGCGCCTGCTCGAAAAGGCCGCAGCTGCCGCTGGAGGCATCACCAACCACCGCGCCGGACTCTACGACGCCATCCTGATCAAGAACAATCACATCTCCGCCGCGGGCGGGGTCCGGCCCGCGCTGGAACAGGCGCGCAGCAGCGGGTTGCCGATCGAGATCGAAGTCCGCACTCGTGAAGAGTTGCACGAAGCGCTCGCTTGCGGCGCGGATCATCTGCTGCTCGATAACCTCACGCCTGGCGAAGCGGCCGAATGGATTGGAGAAATCGCCGGGCGGGCAAGGGTCGAACTCTCCGGCGGAATCACGCTGGAGACGGTTCGGGCCTACGCGTTGACGGGCGCGGATTTCGTTTCCGCAGGGGCGATTACACATTCGGCGCCTGCGATGGACCTGAGCTTCCGGCTGGAGTTGCTCTGATGGCACACCTCTCGGCCCGCGTAGCGCAGGCATGCTCCGTAGCGGCGTCGAGAGTGAGACTTTCGGGCAAGCTAACGCATGCCCTACCACTGGCGGTTTTCGCTTGCGGGGATCGGGTGAACGTCTGGAAATTCGGTTTTAGCTGTTTTCCCGATTCTCCGCGCGAGAAGGGCAAGCTCGATTCGAATGTCGAGCCGGCGGTTGGTGCCGCCAGCGGCTTCCCACTTGTGAGGTACGGCGCATGAATGCTACGCGCATTCGCGACGCATTTCCCGAGCGCCAGATTCTCTATTTCGAATCGATCGATTCCACCATGCGTGTGGCCGCTTCCTGCGAGCCCGGCACGATCGTGCTGGCGGAGTGCCAACTCGCAGGGGAAGGCCGCCACGGCCATACCTGGCACTCCGAACCAGGCAACGGGATCTACTGCTCCATCGTTCTACCGAACACTCCGGTGCTGACGCTCGCGCTCGGTGTCGCCACGGTCGAAGCGATCGCTCAGGCCACCGGCATCCAATGCGACATCCGCTGGCCGAACGACCTCATGCTCGGAGGGCGCAAGGTCGCCGGCATTCTGGTGCAACTTGTCGATGGCAAGGCCATCTGCGGCATCGGCATCAACGTCAATCATTCGCAATTCCCAGAGGAAATCGCCAAGCTCGCCACGTCCCTGCGGGTGCAGGCGGGGCAAGAACTTTCGCGTGAAGCGATTTTGCTTGCGCTGCTGCCGCAAATCGAATCCGTGACCGCTGAAGACCAAGACACGATCCTGCGCCTCTTCACGCACGCGTCCAGTTATGTCGCAGGGCGGCGCGTCACGGTCGATCAACCCGGCGGACAGATTTCCGGCACCACTGCCGGCCTGGATCCCGCCGGCTTCCTCAAATTGCGGCAGGATAATGGAAGCGAAACCCTGATCCTTGCAGGAGGCGTACGTGCTCTTAGCTCTTGATGCCGGCAACAGCAACATCACCATCGGCGCATTCGAAGGCCGCGAACTGATCTGTCAGTGGCGCCTGCGCACGGTCCACGAACAGACCGCCGACGAGTGGGGGCATCCTCTTACACAATCTCTTCTCGCCTGTCGGATTGAATATCGCCGATGTCACGGGCATCATCATTTCCAGTGTGGTGCCGCCCATCGATTCCACGCTCGCGTTCATGACGAAGCGCTACTTCAAGACGGAGGCGATGTTCGTGGGGCCGCGCACCGATCTGGGCCTCAAGATCTGCTACGACAATCCCAATGAAGTCGGCGCGGACCGGCTGGTCAACGGCGTTGCGGGTTTCAACAAGTACGGCGGCCCATGTGTGATCGTCGATATGGGGACCACCATCAACTTCGACGTGGTTTCGAAGGACGCCGAGTATCTGGGCGGCGCGATCGCGGTCGGGATCGGAATCGCGATCGATGCGCTCTTCAGCAAGACCGCGCGCCTGCCGCTGGTGGATTTCCGCCCGCCGAAGAGCGTGATCGGCACCAACACCGTGGCCAGCATGCAGAGCGGTCTCTACTTTGGCGCCATTGGTATGATCGATGGCATTCTCGAACGCATCGTCGAAGTCCTCGGACCCGAGACGAAATTTGTTGCTACGGGCGGACAGGCCCACCTGATTGTGGATGGCTCGCGCTACCTGAAGATCGTGGATGAGCACATCACGCTGCAAGGGCTGCAAATGATCTGGGAACGGAACCACCCCGCACCGTGAACTACTTCAACTACTTCACCGAAATCGAGGACCACTTTCAGCGTGCACGCGGTACCGGGCTCTTCCTGCTTTCTCCGCTCGATTGGGCGCTGATCGAAAGCTGGAACGAATCCGGCGTGCCGCTCGAGGCCGTGCTGCGCGGCATCGACGCCGCGTTTGAAAAATGGCGCGGGCGCAAGGTCAAAACGCAGATGGTGAATTCGCTCGCCTTTTGCGCGCAGGCAGTCCTGACGGAGGCACAGGTGATGGCCGGACTCGCGCAACCGAAGCGCGCGCCCGCCGCTGCGCCATTCCCGCTGGAAGATCTGCGCGGGTATCTGGCCGCCAATGCGGCGGCCATGCCGGCCGGCTATGAAGAGCTCGCCGCTTCGCTGCACAAGCTCGCAGCCGAGGCGGATGCGCATTACGCCGATCTCGAAGGTCTGGAGCAGCGCCTCACGGTGCTGGAAGAAAAAATGATGGCGGTGGCACGCACGCGCCAGACCGAAGAGCAGATGCTCGCGTCGCGTCAGGAACTGGACCGGCAGTTGCGTCCCTATCGCGGCAAGATGACCGCGGACCAACTTTCCATGCTCGAGAAGCAGTACCTGGAACGCCACATCCTGGAGACCTCGAAGCTGCCGCGGCTGAGTTTGTTTTATCTGCGGTGAGTGGAGCGTAACAACGTCGGGACAGGCCGGGAGGCCTGTCCTACTCGAAATCCCAGGTCTTGAAGACGTGCTGATGTTCGGCCATGTCCACGCGCTTGCCGCGGAACTTCACGCCCTCCATCACGAGGCGGGTGCGCTGCTCCATGCCGGCTTCGAAGCGGAGTTTGATCTCGCCTCCGGCGCCGACAACGCGCTGCCAGGGCAGCCCCACGTGCGTGCGCCTCAGCAGTTGCGCCACGTGGCGATGGTACAGAGGATAGCCGGCCGCCGCCGCGACCTGCCCGTAGGTCGCCACCTTGCCTTTGGGGATGGAGCGGATCGCTTTGCTGAAGGATTCGTCCCGCGCCACGCTCTTCGGCGCGCGCCGCAAGCGCCGCTCGAGTTCGTGCCGCATCATGAAAGCTCCGCATGGCGGAAGCATCCGGCCAGATGATCGTTCACCATGCCAGTTGCCTGCATGAAGGCATAGCAGATGGTACTGCCCACGAACGTGAAGCCGCGCTGGCGCAGGTCTTTGCACATCGCGTCGCTCTCCGGTGTCGTGGCAGGGCACTTCGCGGTCCAGCGATTTTGTAGCGTACGTCCATCCGTGAAGCTCCAGATATAAGCGTCGAACGTGCCGAACTCCTGCTGCACCGCGAGGAAGGCGCGCGCATTCTTCACCGCCGCATTTACTTTGAGGCGGTTGCGGACGATGCCGGGGTCAGCGAGTAGCGCCGCCAATTTCGGCTCGTCATAGCGGGCGACGGTAGCCGCATCGAAGCTGTCGAAGGCCTTCCGATAATTCTCGCGCTTGTGGAGGATCGTGGACCAACTCAGCCCCGCCTGCGCGCCTTCCAGAATCAGAAATTCGAAGAGGGCGCGATCGTTGTGCAGGGGCACGCCCCACTCCTCATCGTGATAGGCGATATAGCGTTCACCCTGAGCCCAACCGCATCGCGTCCTCATTACTGGCATTTGACCGCGCGAATGAGTTCTTTGTCCACAGAGAGCAGCCAGCAGCCCGGCTCCTTCAAGGATTCCAGCGTGAGGCCGTTCCACAACAGCGCGCCGGGAACCCAGTGCTCCGCGACGGTGACGCGGAGTTCGGTGACGGTGCGGCTGACGATCTGGATCTGCCGCTCCGCCGGCAGGAACTGCGCCTCGACGCGGGCCGTCACGCCGGATTCGCGGTGCGGCAGCGTGATGCGGGTCTCCACGCGGATGCGATCTTTGCCGCGCTGCACCGTGACCGTGACCGGTTTCTCTTCGGTGAACTTTTCCAGCAGCGCAAGGTACACGCGCGCATCGGTCAGCGGCTTCCCATCCATGGCCTGGAGGCGGTCGCCCAGCTTGAGCGGCCCGTCATACTTCGGCGGCAGCGCGGCGATCAACACGCCCGGGCCTGGATCGTCTGATTTCAATGTGAAGGCGCCCAGATCGAGCGCGGCGCCGGTGCCGCCCGCGATCCGGGAGTGGGGCAACACGTCATTGCGCTCCCCAGCGTCGAACTTCGTCATCTGAATCCAATAGCAGCGGCCGAAGACGGGCGAGTTGGTCTCGCAATCGATCGCAGCGGGGAAGGGTTCGCGGGAGTGCTTCAACAGCCACTCCAGAACAGATGCCGGATTAGAATATGCGGCGAGCGGCTTCCACTCCACATTGAGTTTGCCCGCGGCGAGCTTCTCCACCATCGGCTTCGCCTCATCCCCTGCGAGCCACAACAGCGGTACCAGCGCGAAGTTGGCGGCGAAGATGCGGTTGGTATCCAGCGCGGCCTTGGGCGAACCGCCGATCGCGATGCCCGCCGCCCACAGATCGGGTACGCGGGAAATGGCGTAGAAGACCGCGGAGGAGGCTTCACCGCGCCCGGCGATGTAGACGTGCGCGCGGTCCACGGTGCCGGCGGCGATGGCG
Organism: uncultured Acidobacteriia bacterium; assembly: GCA_903876865.1. Classification (GTDB taxonomy): domain Bacteria; phylum Acidobacteriota; class Terriglobia; order Bryobacterales; family Bryobacteraceae; genus Solibacter. The sequence continues at coordinate 3,945 of CAIRBY010000129.1, read as the reverse complement.
GCTTCCACCGCCGCGGCCAGGGTCTGCACGCGCGTATCGATACTGGCATTGGCGGGGGCGGCGGCGGAGATGACTTGCCAGCCGGCCTCGCGCGTCCACGCCTGCCACTGCGGGGCATCGGCGGCATCGATCAGCGCGATCGCCGGTTTGGGTTGCGCAGCCAGAGGCGAGGCCGTTGCCACCACTGCCACTACGCCAAGCAGCAGTCTAATTGTGGCGCATGCGGGAGCGAATGCGCTTGACCAGTTTTTCGATATCATCCGTTTTCTTCAACGTGGACATGGAGAGAATGTAGCGGTCGTTCTTTTCCAGATCGGTTTTCAAGAGCTGCGCGAGTTCCACAAGCTCGGCGGCGTCTTTCAGGTTCTGCTGATGGTCGGCTTTGAGGATCTCGTCCTTCTGAAAATGGCCGTTGGGAAGGACAACGTCCTCTTCTTCGGTCGACGCGCCACGCCTGCCGCCCCGGCCGCTGCCGGTGCCGGTCCCGGTCTGCTGCATGGCGAATACGGCGACACCGGTCAGGAGAAACAGTGCCACCACGCTGCGACGAATGCGGAGTTTCATGTGCAAACCTGCTGCTATCATATCGGAAATGCCTCTCTGCAAGGCCGCGCTGCTGGGGTTGTTCACACTCGTTGCCGCCCACTCGCAGACCGCGCGCCTGCTCTATTCCGACGAGTTCCAGCACGGCCTGAAGCGCTGGTCCGCCGAACTGGAACGCCCAGGCGTGGTGGAAGCGCGCGGCGGCGTTTTGCATATAGACGTGCCGGCAGGCGCGACGGTTTGGTTCCGGCCGGAACTGCGGGGCCGGGTGCGGATTGAGTATGAGGCGACGTTGATTCAGCACGGCGGACCGAACGACCGCGTCAGCGACCTCAACTGTTTCTGGATGGCCACGGACGCGCGATCGCCCGCCGACCTGTTCGCCACGCTGCGCAGCGGCAAGTTCGCCGACTACAACCAACTGCGCGCCTACTATGTGGGGCAGGGCGGCAACGGCAACACGACCACGCGCTTCCGTCGCTACATCGGCGATGCGGAGTTGCGGCCGCTGCTGCCGGAGCACGATCTCTCCGCGCCCGAGTTGCTGCTGCAAGCCAACGTGCCGCAGAAGATCCGCATCATCGCCGATGGCGCCCACATTCAATATGCGCGCGATGGCAAAGTGCTCTTCGATTACCAGGATGCGGCGCCGTATACTCACGGGCGCTTCGGTCTGCGAACTACGTTCAGCCATCTGGAAATCCGCCACTTTCGCGTCTACAGACTGCGATAGGAAGCCTCCGCCCGCGGAGGCGGCGTTAACGATATAGTAGTTGGATTGGTCATGCGATCTGTGCACTCTGGGAATGGCCGTATCCGGCTCCAATCTAAACTTGCATTGCTCCTGCTTGCCGTCACCGGGCTTGCGCTGACGGGGCGTTTCCTGCTGGCGCAGACAGCAACTCCGCGCATGGCGCTCGAGCCCGGGTTCGAGCAGATCGTGAAGCCGTTCTTCCAACAGAACTGCATCGCCTGCCACAACTCGGATACGGGTACGGCGGGCATTCGCGTGGATCAACTGGACGCCAGGATGGAGGACCGGCAGATCGCGGCATGGGAAGCGATCCGGAACCGGGTTCGCGGCGGCAGCATGCCCCCGGCGGGCCTGCCGCAGCCTGCCAGCGCAGAGCGACAGCGCGTGGTCGAATGGATCACCAACGCTCTGGAAGTGGCGCGGCTGCGACCCGCGCCGAAGAACGGCCTGGTGCGGCGGCTCACGGTTTCGCAGTACCGGAACACGCTGCGCGAGCTGCTCAAGCTGGACGACGATCTCACCGGCGGCCTGCCCCCGGACGCGATCTCAAAAGATGGCTTCGTCAACAACAAGGACACGCTGCAGCTCTCGCCGCTGTTGACGGAATCGTATTTCGAAATTGCCGAGGCGGCGCTCGACCGCTCGATTGTCGACACCAGGCGCAAACCCGCCATCCAGGACTTCCGCCTCGAGTTCGGCACGGGAATTAACCCGGCGCCACTGCCGGAGAAGTTGGTGCTGGGCGCGGGCAGCGCCCTGCTGGACAATCCCGATTTCGTGGTGACTCAGCCTGTTCCCACCAAGCCGTTTCCGTTCGACCCGATCGTGATGCGCACGAAGTACCGCTACATCGAAGGCTATCGGGGAAACGACACCGTGCGCGGTTGGCGTGATTTCGACAGCATCTACCATGCGGTCTTCGCCGATATGCGGGGCAGCGGAGGCTACCCCAAGGGGGAGCCCTACAAGGTGGTCCCACAGGGGCTGTTGCTGCGGCCCGCGATTCCGAACGACGAGATTTTCGGGGCGGATGGCACCGAAGGTCCGAAGGCGAATTTCAAGATCTCGCTGCGCGAATTGCCGGACGATGGCCGCTTCCGCGTCACCGTCACGGCGGCGAAGTATGACGACGGATTGTTGCTGGACCCTGGCACGCCGGTACAACCGGCGAACGGCATCACCTGGAAACACACGCAGGCTTCCGGCAGTATTGCGATTCCGCAGGCGGGTGTGTACCAGGTGGACGTGTACGGCCCCGAACAGAAATCGGCGCCGCCCGATGATACCCGGCTCCGCACCGGTCTCACCGGCACGTGGCCTGGCGACACAGTGGCAATGGGCCATGCCGACGGCAAGGCGAAGCTGGTCGAGTCGCCCTTCGGCAAGGCCGTCTCATTGAGCGGCGGCATCGATGGGTTCAGTGTGCCGCGGGCCGCGCTGCCGACCAATGACGCACTCAATCTGGGTGAAGGCGATTTCACAGTGTCGGCGTGGATCCATCCGAGCGCGGGCGAACTGCGGTCGAGCGGCATCGTCAGCCTGGGCGCAACCGGGCGCCAATCAGGCTGGTATCTGGAGAGCAACGGCAACCGGGGCGTGCTGCGCTTCGTCACCGCCGGTTCGGAGCCGAATGCCAATGCGACGGTCGCAGCACCGGCAGGAGCGATTCGCGCCGATGTGTGGCAGCATGTTGCCGCCGTGGTGCGGCGCGGCAGGAACGAAACCAGATTGTATGTGAACGGCTATCTGGTGGCCCGCGCCTCCACCGGCAGCGCGCAGTTTGACGATGCCAAGGCGGATCTCCAGCTTGGCCGCATTCCGGGCGCACCCTCGTTTCAGGGCGAGCTCGCTGACGTGCGTCTCTACAACCGGCCGCTTGAGGAAGGCGAAATCCAGGCGCTGGTGCAGCCCGGGAAGCAGTTTGTGAAGGCGCCCTCGGAAGGCAAGCGGATGCTGACTCTTACGCTGGGAGGGCGGCAGTTCGCCGGTTCGCTGACGCATCCCGCGTTCGTCGCGTTGCGGCTGGAGGCAGGGGCGCTGCCGCTGAAGTTGCAGTACACGGGCGCACGGGAGATTGATCGGGTGGTGTTTACGCCGCTTCCCGCGACCAATGAAGTGGCGAAGAAGTTCCTCGCGTTTGAGAAGCGGGTGCCGCGCCTCGGCGTGTATCTCGGCCTGCGCCGCGATTGCGGCAGCACGCTCGCTCCGGTAGGTCCGCCGAAGGATGTGTCAGGCGGGAAGCTCGCGCGCTTCGTCTTCGAAGGCGCGATTCGCAATTTTCCCAGCCCTTCCGTGGAGAAGGACAACGTCAACTATCTGGCGGGTGTGCGGGAGCTCGGTGTGCGCAGCGAATATACCGATGGACGGGACATGCCGCGCCTGCTGATCCGCTCGGTGGAGTTTGAAGGTCCGTTCTACGAAACGTGGCCGCCGCCCGCGCACCGCAACATTTTCGTGGAGTTCGAGCGCAAGAGCGATCTGCCGGCGTACGCGGAAAAGATCGTGAGCAGCTTTGCGACGCGCGCCTACCGGAGACCGGTGGCGGCATCGGAGATCGCGTCTTTGCTGGCCGTCTACCGCAAGTCCGCGGCAGCGGGACGGAGCTTCGAAGAGAGCATCAAAGATGCGCTGCTGGTGGTGCTCACCTC
>CAIRBY010000128.1 GCA_903876865.1 uncultured Acidobacteriia bacterium | reverse complement strand
GTGGCCAGTTCGCTCTTCAGTTGCTGCCACTCCTTGCGCAGGCTCGCGATATTCACGGGCGGCATGTTGAGCGTAGTGGCGGCGTGGCTGCTGGTGGTCTCCAGGCCCTGCAGCACCTGATCCATGGTTTCAAAGTGCGTGTCCCGATCCAGCAAGCCTTCCTCTTTGAGCGCGTCCGCAATCTCCAGGATCAGCTTTCGCCCGCCGCCGGTAGCATCGGCAAGCGCGGCGAGCACCCAGACCGGAGACGCGTGAAAGGCCAGAATTCCGAGCAGTTCGATGCCGTGGCTGGCCGTGCGTTTCAGAATGAAATTCTCGGCGAGACTGGCTTCGCTGGGATAGACTCCCTCCACCTGCCCGACCTCTTCGATCAGGAACCGGAGGGCGACTTCCACCATGGTGCGGTAAAGAGTGGTCCGCCGCACCGCCGCCGGTAGCGCCACGTTGCCGAGTTCCCGCAGCAATCCGCCGGAAAGCGCGCCCAGCGAACGGATGGCGCGTTCGGGAAGTGAGAGGATGTACTTGTACGGGGCGGGAGAACGCACTCCTTTCAGTATAGCGGCGGGAGGTTGGGAATGAGGTCGAGCCTGGGGATTGGCTTCCTGGCACTGGCGTGGACGGCGCACGGGCAGGCGTGGCCCGCGTTCGAAGTGGCGAGCGTGAAGCCCTCCACCGATGCCGAAACCACCATCGGCATGCGCCTCTACCCGGGCGGCAGGCTCACGATCACGCATGCGACGCTGCACGACCTGATTGGCGACGCGTATCACGTGCCCGCGTTTCAGGTGGTGGGCGGGCCAAAATGGAGCGATGACGATGAGTTCAGCGTGGTGGCGAAGCCGCCGGCGATTTCGGCATCGAGCCGGATCACTCCGGCAAACCCGCGGACGGCTCCGCCCGAGGAAGAGCGGCTGATGCTGCGGGAGCTTCTGGCGGCGCGCTTTCAATTGAAGCTTCATCCGGAAAAGCGGGATGGCACGGTGTACGTGCTGAAGGTGGGCGAGCACGGGCCGCGGCTGCAGGCGCCGAAGGACCGGGAAATGTTCCCGGTGCTGTGGGGTCGCGGGGGGAGTGGCAGGCCGGACTCCATGGACGGGCACAACGTCTCGATGGCGCTGTTGGCGGAACGGCTGGAAAGAGAACTGGAGCGGCCGGTCAAAGACCAGACCGGGTTGAAGGACGCATACGATTTCTTCTTCGAGTACGAGGGAGACGAAGCGGCCGGAAAGGCCGGACCCCCGCTGACGAGGGCGGTAGAGAAACTGGGCCTGCGGCTGGTGAAGCAGAAGGGGCTCATCGAATACCTGGTGATCGATCACGCCGAACGCCGTTCCGGGAATTGACCGCACAGGCACGCGAAACCTTCGAACGGATTCCGCGCGTGGAGCGTCTCTTATACTGAATACAAGACTGGAGGCTGTGTGAGTAAACTTCTTGGGATATTCCTGTTCGGTTCCCTACTGACGGCGCAAACGGCCGAGGAACTGGTGCTACGCAATTTGCAGGCAAAGGGCGGCGCGGCGAAGATCAAAGCGATCCGCACGCTGCGCATGACCGGCAAATTGCAGCAGGGCGGGATGACCGCGCGCATCGGCAGCGAGGCGATGGGGCCGGACAAAATCCGCGAGACCTTTACCTTGCAGGGGATGAGCCAGATTCAGGCCTACGACGGCAAAGTGGGCTGGAAGATCTCACCGTTTGAGGGCCGTAAGGATGCGGAGATGATGGGCGAGGAGGAACTGCGCGACATCGTGCAGGATGCCAACCTGGTGGGTCCCCTGGTGGACTATCAGGCACAGGGCAACAGGATCGAATACCTCGGCCACGATTCGATCGATGGAGACGATGTCCACCGCATCAAGGTCACGCTCAAGAACGGCGACCTCTACTACTACTATCTGGACCCGGAGACGTTCCTCGAAGTGCGTGTGGAGAAGGTGCAGTTCGTTCACGGCACGGTGCACGAATCGGTGACGGAGTGCGGCTCTTACAAGCTGGTGGATGGCGTCTACATGCCGTTCACGGTGGAAACGGGGAGCAAGCAGAACCCGGAGCAGCGCGCGAAGATCACGTGGGAAAAGATCGAGCCGAATGTGGCAATGGACGCGGCGCAATTCCAGATGCCGGGGAAGGGACGCTAACATGACACGGATTACTCTACTGGGATTGGCGCTGCCGGCGATGTTGGCCGCGCAGGCGCCGGTGCGCTTCGATTCGGGCACTATCTCTGGCCTGGCGGCGCGCAACATCGGGTCGGCGGCGATGAGCGGACGCGTGGCTGCGGTGACAGCGGCACAGATCGAAGGGCGGCTCACGGTATTCGCGGCATCGGCCAGCGGCGGCGTCTGGAAATCGGTCAACGCGGGAACCAACTTTCATCCCGTATTCGATAACGCGACGGCGCAATCCGTGGGCGCGATTGCGATCGACCCGGCCAATCCAAAGAATGTCTGGGCGGGCACGGGAGAGAGTTGGGCGCGCAACAGCGTTTCCGTGGGCGACGGCATTTATAAATCGACCGATGGCGGCGAGAACTTCACCAATGTGGGGCTGAAGGATTCCGAGCGCATCGCCAAAATCCTGGTCGATCCCGCGGATGGCAATACAGTCTACGCCTGCGTGACCGGCCACTTGTGGAACGATAGCGCCGAACGCGGCGTGTATAAGACGAATGATGGCGGCAAGAGCTGGCGCAAGGTGCTCGCCGGCGCCAATCTCTCCACGGGTTGCGGCATGCTCGCGATGAATGCGAAGTCGCCCAGGACCCTGTTCGCCTCGATGTGGGATTTCCGTCGCCAGGCGTGGACGTTCCGTTCCGGCGGACCGGGAAGCGGCCTCTTCGAATCGAAAGATGGCGGCGAACATTGGACGGAGTTGACCGCTGGGAACGCAAAGGGACTGCCGGCGAAGCCGTACGGGCGGATCGCGCTCGCCGTGGCGCCTTCGAAGCCGGACACGGTCTACGCGGCCATCGAATGCGAACACAGCGGCCTCTTCCGCAGCGACGACGGCGGACGCACCTGGGCGGCGCTGGATGCCAGCCAGTTCATGGTCTGGCGTCCCTTCTACTTCGCCAACCTCATCGTGGATCCCAAGGACGAGAACAAGGTATTCAAGGCCGGCGGCTCCCTGCTCCTTTCCACCGATGGCGGCAAGAGTTTCAGCGCGGTGAGCGGCTCGGCCCACGGAGATTTTCACGACGTCTGGATCGACCCCGAACATACCGACACCGTCTTCGCCAGCGACGATGGCGGCCTGTGGCGAAGCCAGGACGGCGGCAGGCGCTGGGAGCACATCATGAGCCTCCCCATCTCGCAGTTCTATCACGTCAGCGTGGACAACTCCGAGCCCTACCACATCTATGGCGGCTTACAGGACAACAGTTCCTGGGTGGGCGATTCCAGTTACCCGGGCGGCGTCACCAACTCCCGCTGGGAGAACCTCTACGGCGGCGACGGGTTCTGGGTCTGGGAAGATCCCTCGGACCCCGCCTACATCTACGCCGAGGCGCAGGGCGGCGAGTTGGGGCGCGTCAATCGCTACACGCACGAAACCCGCTCCATCAAGCCCTATGCGGCCTATGGCGAAAAGAAATTGCGCTTCAACTGGAACACGCCGGTGCAGATCAGCCCGAACGAAAAGGGCACCATTTACATTGGCGCGCAGTACCTGTTCCGCTCGCGCGACCATGGCCAGAACTGGGAGAGGATCTCGCCGGACCTGACCAGCAACGATCCCGAGAAACAGAAGCAGGAGGAATCGGGCGGAATTACGGTGGACAATTCGGCCGCGGAGATGAACACCACCGTCTATTCGATCTCTGAATCGCCGCGCAACGGACAGGTCATCTGGGTGGGAACCGACGACGGCAACGTGCAGATCACCCGCGATGGCGGCAAGACCTGGACCAACGTGACCGCGAACGTGAAGGGTGTGGGCGCGGCGCCGATTGTCTCCTGGGTGGAGGCGGGGCGCTTTGCCGAAGGCACTGCCTACGCCACCTTCGACCGCCACATGCACGGCGACCTGACGCCATATCTGTATAAGACTACGGATTACGGCGCCACCTGGACGCCGCTGCCGGTCCAGGCGGCGGGCGCGCGGGGGTACGCGCACGTGATTAAGGAAGACCCTCGCAACGCCGCCCTCCTGTTCCTGGGTACGGAATTCGGTCTCTGGGTCAGCGTCGATGGCGGAACGCGCTGGGCGCAGTACAAAGGCACCGGGTTTCCGGCCGTCGCCGTCCGGGATCTGGTGGTGCATCCGCGTACCGGAGACCTGGTCATGGCGACCCACGGACGGGGAATCTGGATTGTGGACGATATCGGCCCCTGGCGGGCTTTGAGCGCTCAAGTGCTGGCCGAGGATGCGGGGTTCCTGCCGGTGCCCACCGCCGTGCAGTGGATGGAAGTGGGAGGCGGCTGGCCGGAAGGGGACGCCGCCTTCTCGGGCGCAAACCGTCCCGAAGGCGCGCTGATCCCCTACTATCAGCGCTCGCGCCACATGTACGGGGATCTGAAGCTCGAGATCTTCGATGCGGCGGGGAAGTTCGTGGATGAGGTTCCCACCAGCAAGCACCGTGGCGTCAGCCGGGCGGCATGGAGTATGCACGTGAAGCCTCCGCGCGTGCCTCCGGCGGCAATTGCTGCCTTCGGCGCGGCGGTGGGTCCACGGGTCCCGCCCGGAACCTACACCGTGAAGATGACTCGCGGCGACAAGGTCTACACCACCCGACTCACGGTAGCGCTGGACCCTCGGGCAAAATTCACGGTGGAGGAGCGAACCGCGCAGTACGAACTCATGGTGCGTTTGGGCGCGCTGCTCAACCATATGAGCTGGGCGGTAGACGCAATCCTCGGCGTGCGCGATGGAGCGGGCGAGCGCGCCGGCAAACTCGCGGCGGGCGATCCCTTGAAGAAGCGGCTGACGGATCTTGCGGCGACGGCGGATGCCATCCGCTCCAAGATCGTGGCGACGAAGGAAGGCGGCGCGATCACCGGCGAAGAGAGACTGCGTGAGTTTGTGGCGACCGTCTACGGTGACGTCAGCACGTACGAAGGACGTCCGACCGCGGCACAGGTGGCGCGAACCGAGACGCTGACCCGCGAACTTGAAGACGTGATCGGGGAATTCGGCAAAGCCACAGCGGTACTGACGGAAATCAACCGTGAATTGCAGGCGAAAGGCACCGCACCGATCGCGGTGGGGGTGGAGAAGGAGTGGCAGGCGGCGGAGAGCGGAGCGGGCGGGCGACAACTCCCGCGCGTTGGAGGCTGGCGCTGAAGGCTGGTCTCGATCAGGCTTGACTGACCCTCCGGGCGGCAAATTGCCGTCCGGAGGGGTGAGGCGCATGCGCCACTCGAATTTGCGGCAATACATCGGGATGCCCGGGCCGTCCTGCAGTGGGTACCTCCAACTGCGTCCCGCTTCCTCAACGCTCCCGGCTCGGTGCGCCCAGCCCTAATCGAATCATCAGTTTAAGAAAATTGGGCCTGAAATTATCCTTCTTGCCGTGACGCTGGCACCCGAAACCAATCTCCGCGCAGCGCGTGTCAACTTATTGACAGTTACCTGAAGGTAACTTTCGGTAACTTACGATTCCATATTCTTTAACTCTTCGTCCTCCTTCATTTTTGACAGCGTGAGAGCGCATGCCGCAAACTTCCACACAGGACCAGGACTTATTCCCTACATTTGAGGGTATTATTTGGAAGATTTGTGGGTCTATTCTGACTAACATGGATTAGAATGGCATCTGTACAGCGAATCACAT
>CAIRBY010000127.1 GCA_903876865.1 uncultured Acidobacteriia bacterium | reverse complement strand
GCGGAACTCGCCGGGGTTCTCTGAATTTTGAGCGCAACTAACGGCTTGAGCAAGACCATTCACATCATCGGCGGCGGTCTGGCCGGTTCGGAAGCGGCGTGGCAGATCGCACGGCGCGGCCTGCCCTGCGTGCTGCATGAAATGCGCCCGCTGCGCCCCACGCCCGCGCATCAGACGGACCGCCTGGCGGAACTGGTGTGCAGTAACTCGCTGAAGAGCGAAAGCGACTCCACCGCGCCCTGGCTGTTGAAGGAAGAACTGCGGCGGCTGGACTCGCTCCTCATCGCCTGCGGGCAGAAGGCGCGCGTCCCCGGCGGGCACGCGCTCACGGTGGATCGCGACGGCTTCGCCGCGGCGGTCACGGAGGCGATTGCGAACGAGCCGCTGATCGAACTGCGCCGCGAGGAAGTGACCGCGCTCACGGAAGACGCGATCTGGATCGTGGCCAGCGGCCCCCTCACCAGCGGCCCGCTGGCGGAGGAGGTGGCGCGCCTCACCGGTTCCACGCGGCTCTATTTCTACGACAGCATCAGCCCGATTGTGGATGCCGACTCCGTGGATACCTCGATCGCCTACTGGGCGTCTCGGTATGGCAAAAGCACGGACGGTACCGACGATTACCTCAACTGTCCGCTGGACAAGGCGCAGTACGAACACTTCGTGGACGAGTTGCTGAAGGCGGATTCGGTGACCGCGCACATTGCCGAGGACAATACGCGCTACTTCGAAGCCTGCCTGCCGATCGAAGAGATCGCGCGGCGCGGCCGCGACACGCTGCGTTTCGGGCCGATGAAGCCGATGGGCCTGGACGATCCGCGCACCGGGCGGCGTCCGTGGGCCGTAGTGCAGTTGCGGCAGGAGAACGTGCGCGCGGAGAGTTTCAACCTGGTGGGCTTCCAGAACCACATGAAGTTCGGCGAACAGGCGCGCGTGCTGCGGCTGATTCCGGGGCTGCAGAACGCCGAGTTCCTGCGTTTCGGGCAGATCCATCGCAATACCTATATCAATGCTCCGGCTCTGCTCACTCCCACGCTGCAACTGCGCGAGCGGCCGGAGATTTTCTTCGCCGGGCAGATTTCCGGCGTGGAGGGCTACGTGGAATCGATCGCGACCGGCCTGATGGCGGGCATGTACGCGGCGGCACTGGCGCGCGGCGAGACGCCCCGCGCACTGCCGCGCGAAACCGCTCTGGGTTCGCTCTGCCACTATGTATCGGCGGCGGAGACGAAGAATTACCAGCCGGCCAATATCACCTTCGACCTGCTGCCTTCGCTGGACGAGGCGACGCGGCAGCGCCTGCGCAAGGATAAGAAGGCGCGGCATGCCCTGGTCTGCCAGCAGGCGCTGATGGCGCTGGAAACCTATCGCCATGCCGCCGTCTGAACTGGAACGGCAGATCGAGCTCTACCTGGCGGATCTGACGCGGGGCGGACACTCGCCCCACTCGGTACGGGCCTACGATGCGGACCTGCGGCAATTGGTGGAGTATCTCTGCGGGGCGGGGGAAAAGCCGAGCAGGAACACGCACAAAGACGACAGGCCACAGACTACGATGGCCTGTCCCACTCCCGCCGAGATCGATCTGTTGACGCTGCGGGGGTGGCTGGCGGCGCTGTATCGCGACGAACTGGCGGCGGTGACGATGCGGCGGAAACTGGCGGCGGTGCGCGGGCTGTTTGCCTTCATGCTGCGGGAGGGCGTGGTGCCGTTGAATGTGGCGCGCCTGGTGCGGACCCCCAAGGCGCCGAAGAAACTGCCCGAGGTGATGACCGCCGAGCAGGCGAACGCGCTGCTGGATGGCGTGGCTTCGGGCAAACTGGAGCGGCCTCATCCGGCGCGCGACCGGGCGTTGTTCGAACTGCTCTATGGCTGCGGCATCCGCGTGAGCGAACTGGCGGGGCTGAACCTGGAAGATCTGGACCGCACGGACCGGTGGATCCGCGTGCTCGGAAAAGGCAACAAGCAACGGCAGGTGCCGCTGCCCGGGAAGGCGGCGGAGGCGCTGGAGCGCTACCTGGCGGAGCGCGAGGTGGTGCGGGAGGAGCGGGCGGTATTTCTCAATCACCGGCGCACGCGGCTCACCACGCGCGGCATCAGCGGGATCGTCAAATTCTATGCCACGTATCTTTCCGGGGACCCTTCTCTGCATCCGCACAGCTTCCGCCACGCCTACGCGACGCACCTGCTGGCGGATGGCGCGGACCTGCGCGCGATTCAGGAGTTGCTGGGCCACGCGCGCCTTTCCACCACGCAGAAATACACGCAGGTCTCGCTCACGGACCTGATGGCGGTTTACGATAAGGCGCACCCCAAGGCGCACTCCAAGGTACAGCCTAAAGCATGATCGCCGCCCTGCAAAAAGAGATTCGTCCCATGCTGCGCCTGGCCGCTCCGCTGGCGATGGCGGAACTGGGCTGGATGTCGATGGGCTTCGTCGATACCGTGATGGCGGG
>CAIRBY010000126.1 GCA_903876865.1 uncultured Acidobacteriia bacterium | reverse complement strand
TGGCACCAGCAGACGCCCGCGTGGGTCTTTCAGGATGCCCAGGGCGCTCCCCTGACCCGCGACGCGCTGCTCGCACGCCTGCGCGACCATATCCAGACCGTGGTGGGGCGGTACAAGGGCCGCATCGGTGGCTGGGACGTGGTCAACGAGGCGCTCAATGACGATGGCAGCCTGCGCCAGACGCCGTGGCTCAAGATTATCGGCGAGGATTATCTGGCGAAGGCCTTCGAGTACGCTCGCGCGGCGGACCCGGCGGCGGAGCTGTACTACAACGACTATGCCCTGGAGCGCCCCGCCAAGCGCGCCGGAGCCGTGAAGCTGATCCGGAACCTGCAAGCCGCGGGCGTGACCGTCACAGCGGTCGGCCTGCAAGGGCACGACTCCCTGACCTGGCCCACCGTGGACGAGCAGGAGGCGACCATCGTCGCGTTCCAGCAGTTGGGCGTGAAGGTGAACATCACGGAGCTGGATGTGGACGTGCTGCCGCGCGCCACGCGCGAGCCCACCGCAGACGTCTCCGTCAGCGTGGAAGCGAAGGCGCAGCTCGATCCCTATCAAGAGGGGCTCCCCATGGCGCAGCAGCAGGCGCTCGGCAGGCGCTACTTTGATCTCTTCGGGGTCTTCTACAAGCACCGTGACGCCATCACCCGCATCACCTTCTGGGGCGTGACGGATGGCTCCTCCTGGCTCAACAACTACCCGGTGCGCGGCCGCACCAACTACCCGCTCCTCTTCGACCGGCAAGGGCAGACCAAGCTGGCGTTTCTTCAGGTGGTGGGCATCAAGGCAAGGGCCGTGACCGAGCAGGATCATCGCAGGCTGATGGAGGCGCTGCACATTCAGGCGCTGCGTCCGGGCGCCAATGGCAGCAATAAGGACGCGCCCAATTACGCCAATTACGATGAAGCCAAGGCGAACCCGTACCCCAAACTGCCCGACCCGCTGCAGCTGAAGAACGGCCGCAAGGTGACAACGGCGCCGATGTGGTGGGAGCAGCGGCGTCCGGAAATCGTCGAGGAGTTCGATCGCGAGATCTACGGCCGCGTCCCCAAAGTGTTGCCCGCGGTGAAGTGGGAAGTGACCAACACGCAGAACACGGAGGTCCTGGGGACGCCGGTGGTGATGAAACAACTGGTGGGGCATGTGGACAATCGCGAGTATCCGGCGATCTCTGTTGAGATCCGCATGACCCTGACCACCCCGGCGCAGGCGGCGGGCAAGGCGCCGGTGATTGTGGAACTCGGCGCCGCCGCGGGTGGTGGGCGTCCCGCGCCGAACCAGCCCAACGGTCCGGATTGGCGGCAGCAGGTGCTGGCCAAAGGTTGGGGATACGCGCAGTTTTCCGTCTACAGCGTGCAGGAGGATAATGGCGCGGGGTTGCTGCAGGGCATCATCGGGCTGGTGAACCACGGGCAGCCGCGCAAACCTGAGGATTGGGGCGCGCTGCGGGCGTGGGCATGGGGCGCGAGCCAGGCGCTGGATTACTTTGAGACGGACCCGGCGGTGGACGCCAAACGCGTCGCCGTGGAGGGCCACTCCCGCTTCGGCAAAGCCGCCCTTGTGGCCATGGCCTACGATCCGCGCTTCGCCAACGCCTACGTCAGTTCCAGCGGAGAGGGCGGCGCCAAGATTCATCGCCGCAACTGGGGCGAGTTGGTGGAGAACGTCGCAGGGTCGGGAGAGTATCACTGGATGGCGGGCAACTTCCTCAAATATGCGGGCCCGCTCACGTGGGACGATCTGCCGGTGGATTCGCACGAACTGGTCGCGCTGTGCGCGCCGCGCCCGGTCTTCATCGGCGCCGGCGCCACCAACGGCGATGGCTGGGCGGACGCGAAGGGTATGTTCCAGGCCGCTGCGGGCGCGGGTCCGGTCTACAGACTGCTCGGTAAGAAGGACCTGGGCACCACCGAGTTTCCGCCCATCGAGACCGGATTGATGGAGGGCGAGATCGCCTTCCGCCAGCATAGCGGCGGCCACACGCCCATGCCGAACTGGCCCACCTTCCTCAGCTTCGCGGCGCGTTATTGGGGCGGGCAGTAAAAGATGGGGCGGGCAGTAAGTGAGTCGCCGCTTCCCGGCGCTGCGCCGCGAGATGAGGCACACTGGGAATCAACCTCGTGACTGAGATACAGATCGAACTGGCGAACGATGCGGACCGGGAGTGGTGCGCGCGGCTGATGGCGGCGAGCGAGCCGTGGATTACGCTGGGCCGAAACTACGAACGCTGCCTCGCGCGCTGCCGGGCCGCGGAACTGACGGTGCTGATGGCGCGCCGCGGCGGGGCGGCGTGCGGCTTCGTGCTGCTGCATCCCACGGGCGTGGCGGGGTCGCCGTATATTGCATCCATCGCGACCAGCGAGGCAGTGCGCGGGCAGGGCGTGGGCTCACTGCTGTTGGAAGCGGCCGAGCGGTGGCTTCCCGGGGCGCGCCACATGTTCCTGTGCGTCTCTTCCTTCAACACGCGGGCGCGCCAGTTGTATGAGCGGCGCGGCTACACACAGGTGGGCGAATTGCCGGACTACGTAATCCCCGGGGCGAGCGAGATTCTGATGCATAAGCAACTGATCCACAATCCCCCGGTGCGCGCGTGAGGCAGCACTGGAAACTGGTCGCGCTGTTGAGTGCGACGGCGACCACGAGCTACCTGTGCCGCGTGAATATCACCGTGGCGGCGGTGCTGATGAAGCCCGAGTTGGGACTCTCCGATCAGGCGATGGGGCGGGTCTTCAGCGCGTTTCTGGTGGGCTATGCGCTGTGCCAGATTCCCGGCGGCATGCTGGCGGACCGCTTCGGCGCGCCTCGCGTTCTGGGCTGGGCCGCGCTCGCGTGGGTGGTGGCAACGGCCTGCATGGTGGGCGCCGGGGCGAGCGTGGCGGCGCTGCTGGTGGCGCGCTGCTTCCTGGGGATCGCCGAGGCACCGACCTTTCCCGCGGCGGCGCAGGCGATTGCGCGCGCCCTGCCACAGGCGCAGCGCGGACGGGCCAACGGGATGGTGGTGGCGGCCATCGGACTCGGTTCCGCGATTGCGCCTCCGCTGATCTCTTTCCTGATGGTGCGGTGCGGATGGCGCGCGGCGCTGATGCTCTCTTCCCTGCCCGCGCTGCTGGTGAGCCTGGCCTGGACGCGGATGCGGCGCAGCGTCCCCGCAGCCGTGGAACCCGCGGTTCGACCTGTGGCAGAGGTCGCGGGTGAGCGTCCGCGGTCGCGGAGTTTCGCGCTGCTGACGCTGAGCTACTCGCTGCAAGGCTACGTCGGGTACATCTTCGTCTTCTGGTTTTACCTGTACCTGGTCGAGGTGAGGCACTTCGACCTGTTGCGCGGCGCGATCTTCGGCAGCCTGCCGTGGCTGCTTTCGATCGTCTCGATTCCGCTCGGTGGCTGGCTCTTCGACCGCCTCCCGTGGGACCGGCGCGTGATCCCGATTGCGGGGCTGGCGGGTTCGGGCCTGTTCATCGCGATCGGCGCGCATACGCAGCACGCCTATCTGGCGGCGGTCTGCCTGGCGCTGGCGACGGCGCTGGTGCTGAGCGTGGAGGGTCCATTCTGGGCGACCATGTCGGCCGTGGCCGGCGGGCGCAGCGGCGCGGGCGGCGGGGTGATGAACATGGGCAGCAACATCGGCGGGCTGATCTCTCCCGCGCTGACTCCCGTACTGGCCGCGTGGGTGGGCTGGGAGGCCGCGCTACTGGTCTCGGCCGCTGTGGCGATCACGGCGGCGGTCTGCTGGCTGTGGATTGACATGCCCGTAGTTGGTCAAGCGCCCTGCCGAGAGGCGTAAGTTGACGAGTGGGCGACCCTACGGCCGGGTGACTTCCGCAGGTTGTCGACAATGGTGTTTGGACAGGAACCGGCCACTGCTCACCAATGGCGACTACACGTTCGGGTGGCCCTCGGCCATTCTACGATAATGCCGTTTTCCTGGCGTTATCGGACACGCGCATTGGAGCAGCCGGGCGAGACTCCCTCGGGTCCCTAGCTACAAAGCACGCTCAACGCGCTATCCTAAATTCGCCAGAATTGTTGCTACGGACATGAAGTTAAATCGACAGCTCTATTGGCTCCTTGATTCCTGCATCATCGCAGGCCCGCGCCGTGTCCGATGCCTGAGTGCATCCAACATCGAAGAAATCTTCAATGTGCAGTCACATGGGCTGGAGCACGCAGCATTGATCGATGCGCTTCTGAGGCTGTTTGCCGCGGACTACATGAGGGCGAAGTGGATTCATGGAGGCTTATCAGAAACGTTCTTGCCGACATATGAGCAACTCAACGCCGATCTCCTCGGTTCATCGGAATCGGAACGAGATCGCCGTAAAGATGCCATCCTCTATTTCGCGTCCGCGACTGGAGGAAAGTTGTGGGAGGCTTACTCCAATCCCGATTGGGACCGTTACGTTTACGATAGCTACGGCAAGGACGAATACGAGCTAACCTCGCGGAGTCTCCCAGAGATTGAACGCTATATTGAAATGATCCGTTGGTCCGATGGCGCTTGCGTGGTCAGCGATTCGATGCGTTCGGCCACAATCAATCCGTGGCAAGCGACCTACTGGAAAGAATTGCCAGATGCTCACCAAGTGACTTTTCGGGCCGAGAAGACCGGACAGTTCCACCTGCCGCAGGAGTGGCCGCCGCAACTGCAGAAGTGGTGGCAAGAAGACCCCCGCTGGTACACACGGTGGGAAGGGTAGGCAGCCAAGCACCGGCGTCCGAACCCTGCGGTCTCCGATAACTCCCGATATGTGGGGATATCGGAAACTACCCGTTCGGGAGCCCTTGCCGCGTCCACGTGGCCGTATCACGCCCTACTCGTGGACTGGCAGCCGTAGGGTAAGGGAACGTTAGGTGAGCTTCGCGTTCAGTTAGGACAGGCCTCGGCGGGCCATGACCTTTGCCCCTCACTCCTGACGTAAAGCGGCGATGGGGTCGAGGCGGGCGGCTTTGAGGGCGGGCCAGAGGCCGAAGTAGAGGCCGACGCTGGTGGCGACACTGAAGCCTGCGATCACGCTCCACAGCGGGACCGTCGAAGGCAGGCTGGGCACGAAGGTGCGGATGGCGAGCGAGAGCAGCCAGCCAACCATGATCC
>CAIRBY010000125.1 GCA_903876865.1 uncultured Acidobacteriia bacterium | reverse complement strand
TTCCGATTCCGCGCGTGACGTAGGCGGCGGAATTTCCGGCACGGTAGAGCCCGTGCACAGAGGGTGTGAAGAAGCGTGCGGGGTTGATGGATTGGTCGAGGATTTCGACCGTGACCTGTCCGCCATGTGTATGACCCGCAAGCAGGAGATTATAACCTTTACGGGCGGCTACGGGGAAGACGTCCGGGTTATGTTGCAGCAGAATGTTGGTGGCGCCGGGCACGATGAGCCGCTCGGCGCCCCGTAAATAGGTGTCTCGCTCGCGGTTGGGCTGAAAATCCAGGCCGGCCAGGTTGAGCGTGGCGTTGCCGAAGCGCAGCGCCTGCGCCTGGCGCCGCAGGAAGCGCATGCCGTGGCGCGCGGCTTCGCGTTCGGTGAGGTCCTCGGCCTTGGCGTAGCGCTCGTGGTTGCCCATGCAGCCGAAGGTGCCGGCATCGCTTTTGAGGCGGGCCAACTGGCGGATGCAGGCATCGAGCGGATCGCCGTGGCCGCTGATCAGGTCTCCGGTCACTACGGCCAGGTGGGGGCGGAGTTCGAGCGAGGCATCGATCACGCGGATGAGTTCGGCTTCGCTGAGGAAGGCGCTGAGGTGGATGTCGCTGAGTTGCAGGATGCGAAGGCCGTCCAGATCGGTGGGCAAGCCGGGCAGGGGCACGTCGATTTCGCGGACCTGAAAATCGGTGCGCTGCACCCAGGCGCCATAACCCACGGCGGCGAAGGGCGCGGCCATCAGCGCCCCGCTCATGGCGTTGAGCGCGCGGCGTCTGCCGGGGTGGACTTCCGTCTCGAATTGGCGGTGCAGGAACGTCATGACCTGATGGATCGCGAGCGCGGCCGTGACGGTGAGGAAGTAGGTGAGCGAACCCGCGCCCAGCAGCATGCCGAGACGCATCGGGAGGTGAAGCGCGTAGAGCGCGACGGGGAAGGTGAAGGCGTAGCTGACGCAGACCCCCACGGAGAAGGCGTAGACGGCGACGCGCAGGGCGGGGCGCTGCACGAGCGCGAGCAGCAGTGTGGCGACGCGCCATTGCACCAGCAGGAAGAGAGCGATGAGGGCTAAATCCAGGGGATAGTTGGCCACTGCTACCTTTCAGTTTCTCACGCCTTACGGCTGCAATGTAGTGTGAGGAAGCAGACCGGAGGGGCGCTTCGGGCAAGCGGTTACTATGGAGAAGAGGTGGTGGCGCGTGAAACTGGCAAGGGTCGGAGTGTTGGGATGCTGGGCGGCGGCGATGGCGGCCGCAGCCACGTGCGGAGGCCACGGCACGCGGCAGAGCCTGATTGTCTCCACCGCGTGGCTCGGTCAACATCTGCGGGATGCGAACCTGGTGGTGCTGGCCGTGGGCGAAAAGGCCGAGTATGACGCCGAGCACATTCCGGGTGCGCGTTATCTGGACTACCGCCTGGTGGCACCCAACGGCGCCAATGGCCTGCGCACGGAACTGCCCACCGCGGCGCGGTTCGTGGAAATCTTCTCTCAACTGGGGATCGGCAACGAGTCGCGGGTGGTGGTCTACCGCGGCAAGGACTGGCTGACGCAGAGTACGCGCGTGGTGCTGACCCTGGACGCGATGGGACTGGGCGCGAACGTCTCCCTGCTGGACGGCAATCTGGCCATCTGGAAGGGCGAGGGGCGGGCCGTAAGCGCGGAGGTTCCGGCGGAGCGGGTGGGAAAGCTGGAGGCGTGTCCGCAGAGCGACGTGATTGCGGACCTGGATTTCGTGAAGGCCAATCTGCACCAGAGTGGCGTGAAGATTGTGGACGCGCGCGATCCGCAGGTCTATAGCGGCGCGGCGGCGCGCGCGGGAATGCCGGGAGGGCACATCCCGGGAGCGGGCAACGTATTTTACAGTTCGCTGCTGGATGCCGCGGGCAGGCTGAAGCCGGCGGGCGAACTGGAGGCGCAGTTTCGCGAGGCGGGCGTGAAGGCGGGGGATCGCGTAGTGGCCTACTGCTTCATCGGACAGCAGGCGAGTATGCTGTACGTGGTGTCGCGCTACCTGGGTTACGATGTGCGCCTCTTCGACGGCAGTTGGGAAGAGTGGACGAAGCACGCGGAGTTGCCGGTGGAGAATCCGGCGGGCGGCGGGGCGCATTGAGGCACAATACAAGTATGAGGATGGTGGTGTTGGCTGCGCTCGCGGCAATGGCGCTGCACGCGCAGGCGGTTCCCGCGCAGGCGGTTTCCACGCAGGAGACTTCGCCCTGCAATCATACGCCGGCGTACTCGCCGTGCGAACTGGTGTTCAACTTGAGCGATGCGGCGGCGGCGAAGCACCCTACGCCTTACCGGAGCGTGGAGATGCGGGTGGAGTTTCGCTCTCCTCGTCACCGTACACTGGCGCTGCCCGCCTATTGGGATGGCGGGCGCCGCATGGTGGTGCGTTTCGCGCCCACCGAAGCGGGCGAGTGGGCTTACCGCATCAGCAGCAACGTGGCCGATCTGGACGGGAAGACCGGCGGCTTCACAGCCGCGGCCTCGTCTTCGCCGGGCTTCATCCACGCCGAGAACGTGCACCACTGGGCGTACGCGGAGAAGGACGCGCGCGGCCTCTATCAGGCGCACCTGTGGATGGGAACCACGGAGATGAACTTCGCGTTCGAGGATGAGGCGCAGTTTCGCGCGGTGGCGGATGCGCGTTCGCAGCAGAAGTTCAATCATCTGCGTGGGAACATCATGGGTGACGGCGCGGGGCGCGTGTATGGGCGGCCGGATGAGCCGGTGCTGGAGGCATTTCATCGCATCGACGCGCGCATTCTGTATCTGAACCAGAAGGGCATCACGGCGGATCTGGTGCTGGCGACGGATGCGGGCGCGCTGGCGAAGGTGTTTCCGTCGTGGGAGGAGCGTCGCCGCTTCATCCGCTATCTGGCGGGGCGCTATGCCGCGATGAACGTGACGTGGCAGGGCGTGGAGCACTTTGAGGATACGGTGGGCGCGCGGCCGCTGCTGAAGGAGATCGGGCTGGTGCTGAAGGAAGTGGATGGCTATCAGCATCCGCGGACATCGGGCGCGCGCGTGACATCGGCGCCGCTGCTGGACGATGGCTGGATGAACTTCGCCGCCTACGGAAGGGCCGATGACAACGTGGCCGCGATCGAACATCAGGTGTACGGCGTGCCGTTCGTGAGTCTGGAAATGGGCCGCGAAGGGCCGAGCGGTTTGGATGCGGCGGGGATGCGCAAGCGGCTGTGGAACGCGACCATGAACGGGCAATCGCCGACCTATGCCGCGACGGCGGGCGGCGCGGCGGGGGCGATGCTGCCGGGGGCGAAGGCGATGACGGCCTGGTTCGATTTCTTCAGCGATACGCGCCACTGGGAACTGGAGCCTTACTTCGATGTGGATGGCGGCCGCGCGCTGGCGCTGGAAGACACCGAATATGTGGTCTACATGGAGAAGCCGGGTCCGCTGGAACTGACGGTCGAGAAGCACTCGTACGAAGCCTACTGGGTCAACCCGATCGATGGTGTGGCCACCAAGGTGAAGTTCAAGGGCGAGCACTTCACGGGCGCGCCGCCGGATGCCACGCACGATTGGGTGCTGCATGTGGTGCGCGAAGGGCGGCTGGAAGGCATGAACAAATCCTACAAGTTCGAATCGCGCGACATCGTGCTGCAGGATGTGGAATCGAACAGTCCCAAGGTGCCGTTTGAGATCGAGAAGCCGCTGGAAGATCTGAACGTGCGCGTATCCCCGCCGTTTGCCGCGAAGGTCACCAAGGCAACTCGGGCCACGCGCAGCATGATGTGGCTGTGGACCGGCGAAGTCTCGGCGGATGGTCAGGGCTACCGCGTGCTCGGCAGTGGACCGAGTGGGGTGATGCAGCCCTTGAGCGGCATCGCCACCAAGTTCCCCGCGGTGATGCATCTGCGCGTGTACGGCATGAACGCGAATGGCAAAGTTTATGCGCTGGACCGGGCGTACCAGTTGAACCCATGATGCCCGCACTGGTGGAGCAGTGGATCCTGGCAGTGGATGCCAGTTGCGAGCACGGCAGCATCGCGCTGGCGCGGGGCGGGGAAGTGGTGGAAGAGGTGGTGCTGCACGGGCCCACCGGCTTCGACCAGATTCTCTACGCGGGCCTGCGGGAACTGCTGGACCGGCATAGCGTGGCGCTGCGGGAGGTGGCCTGCTTCGCGGCGGCGTCCGGCCCGGGCACGTTCACGGGCGTGCGCGTGAGCCTTGGTTGCGTGAAGGGGCTTGCGGAAGCGCTGGAGAAGCCCGCGGTGGGCATTTCGAATCTGGAAGCGATGGCGCGTTTTGGCTCCGAACCGCTGCGTGGCGTGGCGATGGATGCTCGGCGCGGGCAGGTTTATGGTGCGGTCTATGATGCCGGGGGCGCGCTGATCCGCGGGGAGGTGGTGGCGGATCTGGGCCCGTGGCTGGACTCGCTGCCCGAGGGCGTCACCGAGTTCCTCTCCACGGATCTGGAACTGGATCTGGAGGGAACGCGCTTTGCCGGGGCTCGTGTGGTGCGAACGCCGAGGGCGATGGCGGCGCAGATTGCGCGCATCGCGGCGCAACGTCTGGAACGTGGGGAGGTGAGCGACCCGGCCGCGCTCGATGCCAACTACGTCCGCCGCGCCGATGCCGAGTTGAAGTGGACCGACACACGGTAGAGCAGGCGGTTCGCCTGCCAAGCCTTCGCCTGTCCTGCAAGCACGCCCGCTGCACGCCCGCTGCACGCCCGCGGAGTTGGCAGGCGGAACCGCCTGCCCTACAAGGCGGCCATCCTCTCGCCAAGTTTGAGACGCGACCACAGGGGAGCGAATCGCGTCTGAAGCGGATCGCCTGAGACTGCACGCGAGCACACAGGCGGCACGGTGTCTTCGCGCGGGCTGCGCGTGAAGTTCGACTGGCCTTCGCTCCCTCGCGGTCGCGATCGGGATTGGAGCCGCCTGGCGGTAAGCGGCGCTCTACTGCGTCACTTTCACGACGAAGTAGGTGATCTCTTTGCCGGGGGCGAGTTTCATCTGGTGCGCCACTTTGGCGGGGATGGTGATGGCGTCGCCCGCCGCGAGTTTCTTCTCCGAACCGCCCTTGATGGACGCGGCGCGCATTTCGTTGGGCGCGGTGGTCTTGGCATCCACCAGTTCACCGCCGATGGTGATGGTGGCTTCGCCACTCTGCACCACGAAGATATCCGCCTGCACCGCGTGGAACTCAGCTTCCCCCGAGCCTTCGCGGTGGGCCACCATGAAGCTGTAATTGCCGTTGGCGGCGAGGTTCTGGGTGGCCACCTTCTGTGCACTCATCTTGGGCGCGAGCGTCTTGGCGAAGCCCTTCAGCTCAGCGTCTTTCCACATATAGAAGCCCTGGGGGTCTCCCGCGGACATGGCGAAGGCGGAGAGGGCAAGGGCAATGGCGAGAAGTTTCATGCAGCCACGGTAACACGGCTGCGGATCGAGTGCGGTGGATCGAGTGGAAGGGGTTAGCGGACCGTGATCGGCACTGTGGCGCTGCTGGAGCCATCCACAATCACGGCCAGATTCACCGGCACGCCGCCGAAGCCCTGATTCAGAACTACTGCGATCAGCGATTGTCCGTTGGCGGCGGGGGTGACGCTCTGGATGGGCATCTGCTGCCCGTTGATGGTCACCTGCACGCGGCTGGGATTGGCAACCACACCCGGGTCGAGCGCGGATACGTAGATGTTGACCAGGTCCTGCGCCGAGGCGAAGTGAAGCGCGTCATAAGGTACGCCGCTGCTGTTGGTCAGGCTGACGATGGTGGGCGGCGGAACGTCGATCTCGACCGCGATCGGGTTGGCGGAGATCACTCCGTTGCTGAGTTTCAGAATGGCTACGCCGGTGGGGAAATTCGCCGGGATGAAGAAGTTGACCTGGGTGGGGAACACGCCGTTCGTCTGCAGCGTCATTACCTGATCGTTAAGCGTGACCTGCATGCCCGAAGGCAGGCTGGCCAGATTCACACCGTAGATTGCGGCGTACACGCCCGGGTAGATGGTCTGCTGCGTGGCGCTGGCGTTGGCCACTGCGGCGATCACCGGCAGGTTCGCGTTCGGCGGCA
>CAIRBY010000124.1 GCA_903876865.1 uncultured Acidobacteriia bacterium | reverse complement strand
GCCGCTGCCGTGGAACACAACATCGGCGTAGGCCGCACCGGCATCGGCGGACTGGCGGATCATGATCCCCGCCTTACGGTGATCGGCTCCCTTGCCGAGAAAGCGGACCGTAGCCGTGACGCTGAAGTTGCCCGTCATTTCCCGCCACACATATTGGAACTGATCCTGCCTGCCCCAGATGTTGGCGCCGGAGCCCGTGATCCGGTACTCGCCGCGAGGGGCGTTAAACTCAGCCGAACCCGCGATCGCAGGATGGCCGATGTCGCCGGAAGCGGTGAAGAGGCCCAGCGAGCCGCTCTGCGCGCAGGCCGAAACAGAGACGAAGAAGATGGGCAGCAAGTGACGTAAGATGGCCATTTTGTAGTTCCTTCCCGGTCTGAAAGGCTACCGGATCATTTGCCTTTGGGCGCCGGCAGCGGCTCCAGCGCTACCTCCGAAAACAACACGGTGTTGCTCGCTTCCTGCGTGTGTGAGCTGACCCCGAGACCCACCAGGACAGGGCTGCCCAACTGGTTCAGCGTGTGCCCCAGTTCCCGCAGCGGCGCTCCGTCCTTGGCGATCCAGAAAGTAATGGTGGTGCCTTCCCGCACCAGTTTCAACTGCCACGTGCCCGGCCCTTCCACCGGGAAATCGACTGTATTGGTCGTGTCCGCCTTCGAGCTGCGGAATTGCACGGCGGGGGTGCCATCGCCGTGGACAGCGAGGTGGACAAATGGCGCATCGGCATCGGTACTCTTGCGCAGCATGATCACCGCCTTGCGGTGCCCGATACCTTCAGTGAGAAAGCGTACCTTCGTGGTGATGGCGAAGTTCCCCGACATCTCGCGCCAGACGAAATGGAACTGATCCGCCCTGCCCCAGATGTCCGTACCGGAGCCAGTCACTTTGTACTGGCCGGCCGCCGCGTCGAACTCCGCCGTGCCTCGCAGTGGCGGCGCGCCGATGTCGCCCGAATTCGTGAACGCACCGAACGTCCCGGTCTGGGCCAGAGCCGATGCGGCCATCATGCAAACGAGCAACAGTTCACGCATGACCAGATTGTAGCCGAACGCGAACTGCGCTCCATGCGGCGTGAGTTGCCGCGGCGGGGCTTGACTCCGGAGGCTAGTGGCGCTATCTCAAGGCTGCGGGGTCTTGGCCCCGGAAAGGTTGCCACAATGAAAGTCCTCGACCGCGTTTGTCTGGACAAAGTGGATGTGCGCCATATGACGGAAGAAGAGTTGGGACGCCTCGGCATCCGCCTCCTCAACCATGATGAAGTGATTCTGCAGTGCCTCCACTGCGAAGAGGCCTGGGAGGTTTCCCTGGATTCCAGCGGCAAGCTTCCGCCCGGCTACTGGCTCTGTCCCGCCGGTTGCAACGGGTAGCGCGTGAGGCCGCTCGGCGGAAGGTCACCAGGCCGTGACCTTCCGATACTGAGCGGCGTGCCCGGCCCCATCGCGGCAGAGCTCGGTTCCGTTACCCCGCAGCCGCCGCATCCCGCGGCCTGAGGTAAAACTCGAGCGCCTCCGCCCGGCTGAGCCGCTGCGGCTCGTGCTCGCGCTCCGGATGCGTGGAGCGGAAGCGTTCCAGCATCAGGCCTTCGAACTTCCCCACCAGTTGCGGATGCTTCGCCGCCACATCCGTGAACTCGCCGGGGTCGTGCTTCAGGTCATACAGCCGGCGATAGCGCCCCGGCGCCGGCTGCGCGGTCTTGTAGCCATCCGTGCGCTCGCGCCGTCCCGAGCAGAAGATGTACTTCCACTCCGCGGTACGAAGGAACGCCTCTTCGTTCTCCAGATACTCGCTGAAAATGTGATCGCGCCGCCGCTCCATGCGGCGGCCTTCCAGATAGGGGCGCAGGCTGTGGCCGTGCATCACCGGCAGCGGGTCCAGGCCCATCATGTCGCAGATGGTCGCGGAGACGTCCACGTGCTCGGTGAGGTCCGCCACCACGCCTCGCCGGATTCTACCCGGATACCGCATGATCAGAGGCACGCGCAGCGCCGGGTCGTACCCGCAGTGCTTCTCGAACCTGCCGTGCTGGCCCAGATCGTAACCGTGATCCGCCATGTAGATCACGTAGGTGTTGTCCTCCAGGTTGAGGCGGTGCAGCGTCTCGAGCACGCGGCCGATATTGCGGTCCAGGAACGCGACCGAAGTGTAATACGCTGCGATGATGCCGCGCTTATCCTCCGTGGAGAGGTCGCGGAAAATCAGCGGGATCTGCCCGGCGTCTTCCGGTCCCACGCGCGGCGGATCAAAGCGCTTCTCGTGAAACAGGGCGCGGTCTTCCACCGGGAAATCGAACGGCGAGTGCGGCTCCTGAAAACTGGCCCAGAGCGCGAACGGCTTGGCCCGGTTCTCTTCCAGATACTGAGAGACTTTGCGCCCGATGTAGGTGCCGCGCATCTCGGCGTCGTTGCGCGCGAAGGGCAGTTTGTCCGCGTTCAGCCAGACGCGCGCCGGGTCCTGAAAGGGCCGCCACGCCGCGGGCTTGGTGCGGATCTCCGCCGGGATCGGACGCGGCTTCACCTCCGCGTTCCACGCCTTCGTGATCTCGCCCTCGGTCAGCATCACGTCGAAGCCGTGCAGTCCGGGCTCGGCGGGGCGGTTGAAGTG
>CAIRBY010000123.1 GCA_903876865.1 uncultured Acidobacteriia bacterium | reverse complement strand
GATCGCCCTCGGGGTGCTGGGGCTGCTGGATTCGTTCCGGCGCTTCGCGGTGCAGGGCTTGGGTACGCCGGCTCCGGTGCTTCCGACGCGGCATCTGGTGGTCGGCGGGCTCTACCGCTACGTGCGCAATCCGATGTACGTAGCGGTGATCGCCGCCATTGTGGGGCAGGCGCTGCTGTTTGGCAAGCTCCCGCTCCTCGTTTACGGTGGTCTGGTCTGGCTGGCGTGTCACGGCTTCGTCTGCCTGTATGAGGAACCGGTTTTGCGCGCGGGCTTCGGCGGCGAGTACCGGGAGTTCTGCGCGGCGGTGCCGCGATGGATGCCGCGCACCACTCCCTGGCGCGGACCCGCGCAATCGTGATTCAATCGTCGATGTCCAAACGCGTGTTTGGAACTCCTGGACACCAACGATGCGAACCTTACTCTTCCTAGCACTCTTGACCTTTATGCCCGGCCTGCCTGCTGTCTCCGCCACTGCCGCCGATTCCCCAATTCCCCTCTGGCCCGGCACCGCCCCGGGCGATCCGGTGACGATGCCCGCGGAGAAAGATACCACCCGTGAGAATGGGGAGTTGGTCTCCGGCCGCTCCGTGATCCGCCTGGGAGATGTGAGCGTGCCCACTCTCACCCTGTACCGCGCTCCCAAGGAAAAGGCCACGGGTGCGAGCGTGTTAGTGCTGCCGGGCGGGGGCTATAGCATCCTTGCCATGGATCTGGAGGGCACGGAGATCTGCGAGTGGCTGAATTCGATCGGCGTCACCGCCGTGCTGGTGAAATATCGCGTACCGGTGCGCACCGGTCGTCCGCGATGGGAGGCGCCGCTCCAGGATGCGCAGCGGGCGTTGAGCGTGGTGCGTGCTCACGCCGCGGAATGGAGGCTCGACCCGCACCGCATCGGCGTGCTCGGTTTCTCGGCCGGCGGCCATCTGGCGGCGCTGACGAGCACCCGCTTCGAGCATCGCAGCTACGACGCGGTCGATGCCGCCGATCGCATCTCCTGCCGTCCGGATTTCGCGCTGCTCATCTATCCGGCCTATCTGACGGTGGAGATGGAGGGCGACAAGATCGCGCCCGAACTGACCATCACGGCTCAGACCTCGCCGACATTCCTGGTGCAGGCCGAAGACGATTCCGTGCGCGTGGAGACGGGCCTCTTTTACTACGCCGCGCTGCACCGTGCGAAGGTGTCCGCCGAGATGCACCTGTATCCCGCCGGCGGCCACGGGTACGGCCTGCGCCCGTCGCGGAACCTGATCGCCACGTGGCCGAGGCGCGCCGAAGAGTGGCTGCGCTCGCAGGGCTGGATTCAGTAGTCAGCCGAAGTCACTCCTCGAGGGAGTGAAATGCGAGTGCAGTGGACCGGGTGCACTCAAGCGAGAGTATAGAACCCGCAAACAAAAAGCCCCGCCCCTCCGGCACGACCAGTGTCGCATCCGGAGGAACGGGGCCTTCCTTGCGCAGGCTACCGCTTCACAGGCGCTGGAGTAGCAACCGCAACCGCGGAAGGCGTCTTGACCGCCGTCTTTTTTGCCACCTTCTTGTGCGTTTTGGTGGTCTTGTTGGTTGCGGCAACTGCCGGTTTCGCCGGAGCAGGTATGGGCGCGGCCGTGTGCGCGGCGGCTGCCGGGCTCTGCGCAAAGCTCAAACTCAGGCTCAAGCTCAAAGTCGCGAGGGTCAAGGCAATCGTGGAAATCGTCGTTTTCATTTTGTGTTCTCCCGCGGGCCTTGCCGCCCGCTCACAATCCCATACTGCGCCTTGCCCACCGAAACTTCGATAGCCTGCGTAAGCTATAAACCCCGCCCAATCCTCCCCATCCGCGGTTAAACTTTTTCAACCTGACGCCGCCCGCCGCTCTGCTATCGTGTGTCCATGGTCTCGGCACCCGGGCGCGTCAATCTCATCGGTGAACATATCGATTACTACAATCTCCCCGTACTTCCCATGGCCCTGCGCCGCGCCATCCACGTGGAGTTCGAGCCCCGGAGCGATCACCAGATCCGCGCCTCCAGCCCCTCCTATGGAGAGCGCGAATTCACCTGGGCTCCGCAGCTCACACCGGTCGCGCGCGGCGATTGGGAAAACTACCTGCGCGCCTCCGCTCAGGCCATCGCCGGCAAGTGGGGCGTATTGAACGGCATCGATGCCACCCTCTCCAGCGACCTCCCGCCTGCCGCCGGACTCTCTTCCTCCTCCGCCCTCATCGTCGCCTTTACCCTCGCCCTCTTGCGCGCCAATCAAATCGAAGCCACTTTCGAGGAACTGATGGAGATCCTCCCCGATGGTGAACAGTTCGTCGGCACCCGCGGCGGAGGCATGGATCACGCCGCCTCGCTCGCCTCCCGCGAAGGCTGCGCTTCGCTGATCGAGTTTCAGCCGCTCGCCGTTCACCACATCCCCATCCCTGCCGATTGGTCCTTCCTCGTGGCGCACAGCCTCCACACCGCGGAAAAATCCGGACCGGTGCGCGAGCGCTATAACGCCGTTCGCACCGGAGGCGCCGACGCCTTGCACCAACTTGGCTTCACCTCCTATCCCGAGGCCATCGCCGCGCGCGGCCACGAAGCCCTGCTCGCGCTCGCCGCGGAACAGCACCTGCCCCCCGCCTTCCTCCACGTCATCACCGAGGATGCCCGCGTGCGCGACGCTGTCGCCGCCCTGCGCCGCGACGATCCCGAGTGCTTTGGCCGCATCCTGCTCGAAGGCCACGCCAGCCTCCGCGACCGCCTC
>CAIRBY010000122.1 GCA_903876865.1 uncultured Acidobacteriia bacterium | reverse complement strand
TTAGAAGTTGGCTGAAAATGCTGGAAAATCGATTCAAGGCGACACCTTCGACTGGTTAATTGCGTTCTTCTCAGGGAACCGCTATTAATCAGTATCGGAGGGGTCGCCCCTTTTCAAAAAACTAATTTGGACAAGTGTGGCCAGGAGGCCTGTCCTACCAACGCGGCAGGCCGGGAGGCCTTGGTATAATCGCGCATCATGTTCAGACTGGCGTGTTTTGCGCTTTTGACCTATAGCCTTGCGGCGCAGACCAAGGTGGATCCGGCGCGGGTGACGCGGCTGATGCAGCGGGCTACCGTGATCGATCTGCATGACGACACCACGCAGATGATCGTGGACGAGGGCTACGACCTCGGCAAACTGCACGATTACGGGCAGGTGGACATTCCGCGCATGCGTAAGGGCAGCGTGGGAGGCATCTTCATGTCCATCTGGACGGATTCGGACCGCTTCACGCCGACCGAAGCGGTGCGGCGCACGCTGATTCAGATCGACGGAGTGCGGCGGGAGACGGCGCGGCATCCGGGGGACCTGGAACTGGCGACGACAGCGGACGAGATTGTGGCGGCGCGCAAGCGCGGGCACATCGCGATTCTGATGGGCGTGGAGGGCGGGCACGCGATCGATTCCGACCTCGCGGTGCTGCGCACGTATGCGCAACTCGGGGTGCGCTACCTGACGCTGACGCACACCAATCACACGCCGTGGGCGGACTCGTCGGCGCCGCCGCCGCAGCACAACGGGCTGACCGAGTTCGGCCGGCAGGTGGTGCGGGAGATGAACCGGCTGGGCATGATGGTGGACATTTCGCACGTAGCGGATAAGACGTTTTTCGACGCGCTGGAAACTTCGGCCGCGCCGGTGATTGCGTCGCACTCTTCGAGCCGGGCGATTGCGAGCGCGCCGCGCAACATGACGGATGCGATGCTAAAGGCGCTGGCGGGCAAGGGGGGCGTGGTGCACATCAACTACTACGAGGGCTTCCTGGATAACGACTACGCGGCGCGGGAGAAGGCGCTGACGGAGTTGCAGAAGCAGCAGGACGCGGTGGAGGACCACACGCCGAAGTTCGGCGACCGCAGCGGGAACGGTCCGGCGGTGCGCAAGATCGGGGCGGCGCGGATCGAGAAACTGGGACGGGTGCCGTTGAGCAAACTGCTGGACCACTTCGAGCACGCGGTGAAGGTCGCGGGCGTGGACCATGTGGGACTCGGCTCGGATTTCGACGGCGCGGACGATGAGTTTCCAGCGGGTATGGAAGACATTTCGAAGCTGCCGAACCTGGTGGGCGGATTGATGGAGCGGGGCTTCAGCGACGAGGACATCCTCAAAATTCTGGGCGGCAATACGCTGCGGGTGATGCGCGAAGTGGAAGCGGTGGCGCGGAAGGCGAAGTAGGCGGGAGGGGCGAAAACGCACACTGGCTTGCCCGGCAGCGCGATCTGCGTCACAGTAGAAAGTGAGATGAGAAACATTTTCTGCAGCATCGCTCTTTGTGCCGCTCTGTCGGCCGGCGTCGCTTTTGCCCAGAGCGCGCCGCTGACGTTTGAAGTGGCCTCGATCAAACCGGCCGCGCCTCTGGATCAGATGAAGATTGCGGCCGGAATCCAGCGCGGCGAGATGCCGAAGCTGGGGCAGCACATCGAAGGTTCGCGCGCCGAGTACACTTACATGGCGCTACGCGACCTGATCGTGCTGGCCTATAAAGTGAAGCCGTTCCAGGTCACGGGACCGGACTGGATGAACACGACGCGCTTCGACATCATCGCGAAGATGCCCACGGGCGCGACCAAGGCCGACGCTCCCAAGATGCTGCAAGCGCTGCTGGAAGAGCGCTTCAAGCTGGTGGTGCGGAAGGACAGCAAAGAGAACCCGGTGCTGGGCCTGGTGCTGGCCAAGGGCGGGCCGAAGATGAAGGAATCGGCCGAGGCCCCGAAGGCGATCGACGACAGCGTGCCGTTGAAGCCGGGCGAGATGAAGATGGACGGTCCGGACGGGCCGGTGATCATGACGGTGGGCAAGGCAGGTTCGGCCACGGTGAACATGGGCATCAAGGGTAGCATGAGCTACAGCGTGGATCCGGCGGCGGGCACGATGCATCTGGATGCGACGCAGTTGGCGATGGACGGCTTCGCGGACATGCTGACGCAGTTTTCGCAGATGACGGGCGGCGGCGGCAAGCGGGTGGTGGATATGACGGGGCTGAAGGGCTACTACCAGGTGGCGCTCGATTTCTCGCTGGCGGATCTGATTGCGATGGCGCGGGCGCAGGGAATGGACATTCCGGCGGGAGCGCCGGGCACCGGGGGCGGCGGCAATGCGGCGCGTCCGGCGGATGCGGCGAGCGACCCGAGCGGTTCGGTGGGGCTGTTCACGGCGGTGCAGGCGCTCGGGCTGAAACTGGAACAGCGCAAGGCCGTGACGGAGCAGCTGATTGTGGAGAAGGTCGAGAAGACGCCGACCGAGAATTAGTCTTGAAGAGGGGCCGGCTCCAACGGCCCCTCCTTCCACCCCCGCGATTCCCTTCCTGACACTTCCCTCACTGGCAAGGCGCGCCACGGGCTATACTGCAATCCCAGGAGGCCCACTTGGAGGTTCTGTCACCCGTTTCGCCCACAGCGCCCTTGACCGAAAAACCGGCTCCGTCTGTGACTGCGGCGCCGCCGCGCAATCTTGCGGTGGATGCTTACCGCGGCTTCGTGATGCTGCTCATGATGGCCGAGGTGCTGCAGTTTTCGCGCGTGTACCGGGCCTTTCCGGGCAGCGCTTTCTGGAGCTTCCTTTCCTACCACCAATCGCACGTTGCGTGGGCCGGATGCTCACTGCACGACACGATTCAGCCGGGCTTTTCGTTTCTGGTGGGGGTAGCGCTGCCCTATTCGATTGCGTCGCGGCTGGCGCGCGGCGGCAAGTTCGGCAGCATGTTTCTGCATGCATTGTGGCGTTCGCTGCTATTGGCCGCGCTCGGCATTTTCCTGCGCTCGCTGAGCGGGCCCATCACCTACTTCACGTTTGAAGATACGCTGACGCAGATCGGGCTGGGCTATCCGGTGCTGTTCCTGCTGGGGTTCAAGCCGCCGAAATGGCAGGGGATTGCGCTGGGCGTGATTCTGGTTGGCTACTGGCTGGCATGGGCGCTCTACCCGGTGCCGGGCGCGGGGTTCGATTACGCGTCCGTGGGCGTGCCCGCGACGTGGCAGCACCATTACACGGGCTTCGCGGCGCACTGGAACAAGAACGCGAATGTCGGCAACGCCTTCGATCAGTGGTTCCTGAATCTGTTCCCGCGGGTGAAGCCGTTCGTGTTCAACGGGGGAGGCTACCTGACGCTGAGTTTCATTCCCACGCTCGGCACCATGATTCTGGGACTGTTCGCGGGGCAGTGGCTGCGGGCGGCGTCTCCGCGCATCCCGATGCGGCGGTTGCTCGTGGCTGGGGCGATCGGGATCGGGGCGGGATTGCTGCTGCATTTCACGGGAATCTGCCCGGTGGTGAAGCGCATCTGGACGCCGGCGTGGACGCTGTTCAGCGGCGGATTGTGTTTCCTGTTTCTGGCTGCGTTCTCGTGGATCGTGGATGTGAAGGGCTATCGCAAGTGGGCGTTCCCGCTGCTGGTGGTGGGGATGAACTCGATTGCGGCGTATCTGATCGCGCACCTGTGGGAGAGGTTCATCGAGGATACGTTCCGGATCCATCTGGGGGGCGCGGTTTTTCCAGGTGCTGGGGACGGGACTGGAGCCGCTGCTGCGGGGCGCGGCGGTGCTGCTGGTCTACTGGCTGGTCTTGTTCTGGATGTACCGGCGGAAGTTGTTTCTGAAGGTGTGACGGGGAGTAGGCGCGGGGTGTCCGGGCAAATCGTGGGGCACCGCAGCCGATGCCCTCGTCGGCTTTTCGATCGTCGCAGGCATTTGATTCTTCGAGGGAACAGCGGGACGAGGGGGTCCCGCGCGGACGAGGGCGTCCGCCCCACAAGGTCCGGCGGCAGTGGGCGGAAGCGTAGGGCAGGCGGAAGCGCCTGCCCTACGTAACCCTTATGGGTAGAGGCCGCGGAGGCGGGTGGCATCGGCGACGCGGCCGACTCCGAGCATGTTGGCGGCGAGGCGCATATCCACCTTGTGTTCCTGACGGATGTTGTAGACCTCCTCGAAGGCGGTCTTCATGACGCGTTCGAGACGGCTGTAGACGTCCTGGGCATCCCAGAAGAGGTGCTGTTCATCCTGCACCCATTCGAAGTAGGAGACGGTCACACCACCGGCGTTGCAGAGAATATCCGGGATGAGGAAAACGCCGCGTTCGTTGAGCACGCGGTCGGCTGCGGGGGTGACGGGTCCGTTGGCGGCTTCGGCGATGATTTTGGCGCGGACGCGGTGGGCATTTTCGGCGGTGATGGTGTTTTCGAGCGCGGCCGGGACCAGGATTTCGCAATCGAGGGCGAGCAATTCGGCGGGCGAA
The DNA here is from genome assembly GCA_903876865.1 of uncultured Acidobacteriia bacterium. Lineage (GTDB taxonomy): Bacteria > Acidobacteriota > Terriglobia > Bryobacterales > Bryobacteraceae > Solibacter. The sequence continues at coordinate 8,290 of CAIRBY010000122.1, read as the reverse complement.
ATCGCCTCGGCGCCGGGGAAGCCGACTACGGTTCCCGTCTGCTCTTTGAACATCATGAGCTTGGGAATATCGAGGCCGAGTTTGTTGTAGACGCAGCCGCGGGAATCGCTGGCTCCGACAACATAGGCCTGGTTGCTATCGAGCAGGTGGGCGGCGACGGAACCGGCATTGCCGAAGCCCTGGACCACGGCGCGCGAGCCCTTGAGGGAGATGCCGAGCTTCTCGCAGGAGCTGACGATGGTGTAGTAGACACCGCGCCCGGTGGCCTCATTGCGGCCGAGGGAGCCGCCGAGGCAGATGGGTTTGCCGGTGACCACGCCGGAGATGGGATAGCCCTTGGTCATGCTGTAGGTGTCCATGATCCAGGCCATGATCTGGGGCGTGGTGTAGACATCGGGCGCGGGGATATCCTGCTGCGGCCCGATCAGGGGGAGGATGGCGCTGGTGTAGCGGCGGGTCATGCGCTCCAGTTCGCCCAGGGACATTTCTTTGGGGCTGCAGGTGATGCCGCCCTTGCCGCCGCCGAAGGGGATGTTGACGACGGCGCACTTCCAGGTCATCCAGGTGGCGAGCGCCTTCACCTCATCCACGGTGACGTTGGGATGGAAGCGGATGCCGCCTTTGGCGGGGCCGCGCTTGGTGCTGTGCTGCACGCGATACCCCTGGTATCGCACGATCTTTCCGGTGTCCATACGGACCGGAACACTGACTTCGAGAACCCGCTCCGGGTACTTGATCATGGCCCGCACACTGTCGTCCAAATCCAGCGCGTTTGCCGCCAGATCGAAGTTCTCTAGTGCGACCTCATAGGCATTGTCCTGCACCGTCAAGGTAGCTAACATGGCTACTCCTCAGTCGGGATTTCAGACCCCATTGTCTGCCAATCAGGATGATATTCCCAAGTGAGCACCACGTCAACGGGGTTGTTGCCGTTACAGTGGGGCCAGTCTCCACCGGGTTGCCAGGGGAAATCCGGGGCAGGGTTTGGCTGGCGTACTAGCTGGCGGGAATTGTACTGCTCAAGATCAAGGCGCAACCGTACTAAAACTTTTCTCAGGTTCCGGGTCTGTCTATCTTTAGTTAGCTTTCCTACAATAACTTCATTCAACTATTGCTGTCTGTAGCGGAGGCACCTGGCCAAGGCCGGGTGTTGGATCGGAGATTGGAATGAAAGCAATTCTGTTATGTGCGGGGATTCTTGTGTCTGGCCTCATGGTGGCGCCCGCAAGCGCCACAACTTATACGTTTGCGTTTGCGAGCGCAGGCAATGCAGGCAACCTGGTGAACGGCACCACGTTCACGCAACCGGGCGTACCGGGGCTGATTCTATCGGCGTACGCGTTCAATACGGACGGCACCACGACGGGGAACTCGCTGTATGCGAAGTACACGGCGGGCAACGCGGGGGAGACCGGACTGGGAACGACGGCGGACGCGACGGGCGATCACGAAATCATCATCACGGATTACGTGCAGATTGATTTTTCCAACGTGAAGCAGAACTTCACGATCAACAGCGCGAAACTGGTGGTCACGAGCGACCAATCGCCGGATGCGTGGCAGATGTTTGTCACCAAGACGACGGGTGGCGCGATGAACACGTTCGGGAGCGCGGTGGCGAGCGGCAACGCGTCGGGCGGGGTGACGCAGACGATCGACATCACGTCGTTCCTGGCGCCGGCGAATGCGAATGTGCTGGCGGTGAACGAGACGGCGGCGAATCCGGCGAATGTGCTGGTGGGGACGCTGACGCTGGATTTGACGGCGAAGAGTCCGGAACCGGGGACGATGCTGCTGCTGGTGATCCCGCTGATTGGGTTGGTCTGGAAGCGGCGCAAGGCTGTAGCGTAGCCGGGCGGCGGGCGAGTCTGCCGGGTGGAGGCGTGCGCGGCATCCCCTAAAAAGACACCGCGCGCGGCACCCTGTAACAGGGCGCCGCGCGCGGGTGTAGGGCGAAGGCCGGCGATGGTTAGAAAGCCAGACGGACGCTGAACTGCAGGTTGCGGGGCGGCTGAGACGAGGAGATGGTGCCGTAGGAGGTGCCGCCGCTGGTGGAGACGTTCGGGTTGTCGAAGTTGGTGTGGTTCGGGGCGTTGATGGCGTCCGCGGTGAAGCGGAGTGTCCAGCCTTCGCGGATCTTGAAGACTTTGCGGAGGGAGATGTCGCACTGGACCCAGTGCGGCCCCTGGATGACGCCAACGCCGGCGTTGCCGAGGGCGGCGACGGGGGCGTTGGTGAAGGCCGCGGTATTGAACCAGCCGTTCTGGCTGCGGTTATCGATGGAGATGGGACCGCCGACATAGGAAGAGCGCCGGGTCACGCCGGTGGAACTGCCGGTCGGGGTGAGGTAGGCTCCGGTCTGGAAGCGGAAGATGCCGCTGACTTCCCAGCCCGCGAAGGCCGTACCCACAAGGCCCTTGCGATTGCGGAGCAGGGGCAGGCGGTAGGTGTAGGTGGAAACGAGGAGATGGCGCCTATCGTAGCTGGTGGGCCCGTAGTTGTAGTGGCGGTCGAGGTACTCCACTGCGTCCGTGCCGCTGTTGTAGTTCCCCGAAGTATCGGCCAGGGAGTGCGACCAGGTGTAATTGACGGTCATGACCAGGTTGCCTTTGCGTTTGGTCAGCTTGGTCTGGAGCGCGTTGTAGTTGGAGTTGGAATCGCTCATGTACTCATTGATGGTGGAGTAGCCCTTGTAGGGGACCATGGCGTTGAGCACCAGCTGCTGGGCGGTGGGCAGCGCATAGTTCGCGGTCAGTGTGGCGAACGAGGGGAAATTGATGTTGGGAGCGCGGGTGAGGTGGCGTCCCTGGTTGCCGGCGTAGGCGACGTCGAGGAAGAGACCGGCAACGATTTCGGTCTGAATTCCCAGGTTATAGGTGTACATGACGGGGGTTTTCAGATTCGGGTCGATGCCGCGGATGGTGCCGAGAGGGGCCGGAGCGGCGATCGCTCCTCCCCCGGGGTTGGTGAGATTGCCGCTGGTGTACTGCGAGCTCACGTTGTAGGGCGGGACGGTGGTCTGGGGAATGATGAGGTTGCCTTCGGGGCGGTCATGGAAGGTGCCGAAGCCGCCGCGGACGGCGACTTCGTGCTTGAGCTGGGGTTTCCAGGCGAAGCTGAAGCGCGGCATCACGTGGTTCTGGACCTTGTAGAGTCCGCGGGGCGCGCCTGCCGGCACGGAAAGGACGAGCGGGCTGGTGGCGTTGGGGACGCGGCCTGCCTCATCGGCGGGGACGCCGTCGCCGGCGCGGATAAGTCCGTTGTAGAGATTCCCGGAGCCGGCAACGATCAAACCGCCGGCGGTGACGGTGACTGCCTTAGCCGGATCATAGAGAGACGGCACGAAATTCGCCATGTTATTGGCGGTGGTGTAGGTGGGGATGTAGTGGCTGTAGCGCAGGCCGATCTCGAGGCTGAGGTTGCGTGCGACCTTGTAGGAATCCTGGGCATAGCCATCGAAGAGGGAGTAGCGGAAGCGTCCCCAGGGATCGTATTGGGCTTCGGTATACGTGTAGTACTGGCCCATGATGGCGTCGGCGAGGGCGCTACCGGTGGTCTGGGTGTTGGCGGTGGTGTTGTTGAACGCGATGTTGCCGAGGTAGGGGGCCTGGCCGTTCTGATCGAGGCGGTCGCGGACGGCGGTGCCGCCGAATTTGAACATGTGCGAGCCGTGGATCCAGGTGAGGTTATCGACGAACGCCATGTTGGTGGGGCCGGACTTCTGGTAGGAGTTATAGGGTCCGTAATAGCTGGCGAAACCGCTGACGGCGACGTTGGGCATGCCGGTGGGATATTCGCCGAACCCGCCGTAGATCAGGGGGAACTGGAAGCCATAGTTGCTGCGCTGCCACTTGTCGCCTGCCATGGTGATCTTCTGGCCGTTAAAGGCGATGTTGAAGCGGGATTCGTTGAGCAGGGTAGGCGTGAAGCTGAAGATCCAGCCCAGTTGCGGGTTCCAACCGGGACGGCTGCGGTTGGTGGGATCGGTGGGCAGGGGGGAGCCGGCGAAGGTGCCGAAGGGATCGAGGATGTTGTAGGCGTCGTGGATATAGCGGAAGTAGACGGAATGACGATCGGTGGGGTGCCAATCGACGCGGAAGATGTCCTCCCGGTAATTGAACGGGTTGGGCATCTGGAAGGTGACATTGTTCGCGGTGGGGGTATTGGAAAAGACGGACCCCAATTTCGACATGGCGTTGTACACGTTCATGACGGCCTTGCCATCGGGGGTGATGAGGCTGGCGGGGATGACTTTGTTGGGGATCGGGGTTTTGGTGCCGGGGAAGTAGACGGCGGTGGAACGGTCTGAGAAGTCGCCGCCCATTTCGGCCGTATCGGGGATGGTCTGGCGGCTGGGGTTGGTGGTTTTGCGGATCTTCTTCCACTCTTCGCCCTCGAAGAAGAAGAGCTTGCCCTTCTTGATGGGGCCGCCGGCGATGGGGCCGCCGATGCTCCAGCCGTAATCGTTGAAGCGCAGGGAGGGCTTGACCGCGGCGAAGAAGGCGTTGGCATCGAGCGCGTCGTTGCGAACGGTTTCAAAGAAGCTGCCGTGGAACTTGGCGGTGCCGCTCTTGGTGACGACGTTGATATTGGAGCCTGAATTGCGGCCATGTTCGGCGGAGAAGGCCGATGTCTGGACGCTGACCTGTTGAATGAAATCGACACCGACGTTGTTGACCTGGCTGGTATTGGAGCCAGAGACCAGGTTGGAGGCGCCGTCCACGGCCATGTGGTTGGTGTCGGTGCGGTTGCCGTTGATGGACTGGTTGGAGACGCTCAGGCCGGTGGTCATGGTCATCTGATCCAGGCTGGTGACGGCGACACCGGGGATGAGTGTAATCAGTTCGATGTAATTGCGGCCGTTCAAGGCGAGATCCTGGACCTGTTCGGAATCGATGGTGTGTTTGAGTTCGCCCGAAACCGTATTGACGGTTTCGCCCATGGCTTCGCTGACCACCACGCTCTCTGAAACGCCGCCGATTTCGAGTTTGAAATCCACCGTGGCGCGGGCGGCGTCATTCAAGGCAAGGCCCTTCTGTTCGGCCTTGCGGAAGCCTTTCTGGTCGGCGCTGACGCTATAGTTGCCGACGGGCAGATTCACCACGAGGTAGAAGCCCGCGTTGCTGGTGGTGGCCTTCGACTCCAGGTGCGTATCCTCATTGAGGACGGTGATCGTTACTCCGGGGACGACGGCACCGCTGGTATCGGTAACCGTGCCGGAGATGCGGCCGGAGTTGGTTTGGGCGAAGGCGGCGCACTGCAGGAGCAGAAGCGCGGCGATTGCGAAGGCGGTGCGGGGCCTTCGGATCAGGAGAGGTAGCGTTGACTTTTCAGGGCGAAGCATACTTACAGGTCCTTTCAGGGGAAACTTCAATAGAACTTACTTCACGGCGTCTGTCAACTGGGCGGGATCGATGCTGCGGGAGAAAGGCGGGACCAGGGGGTCCCGCGCGGACGGGGGCGTCCGCCCCACCAGGAGGGATGGGGGGCGTCCGCCCCACCAGGAGGGATGGGGGGCGTCCGCCCCACCAGGAGGAATGGGGGGCGTCCGCCCCACCAGGAGGAATGGGGGGCGGGGATTGGCCTTCGGCCCGGGGAGTTGGCAGGCGAAAACGCCTGCCCTACTTCAGGGGCGGAGAAGGCAGGGGCGTTTGGGGTCGAACTTCCAGCCGGGGATGAGGTACTGCATGGCCTGCGCGTCATTGCGGGCGCCAAGGCCCATGCCCTGGTAGACGGCGTGGGCCTTCTCGACCTCCGCCATATCGAGTTCCACGCCGAGGCCGGGAGTGGTGGGGACGGCGATGCGACCGCCTTCGATGGGGAAGGGCCGGCGGGTGAGGCGCTGGCCGTCCTGCCAGATCCAGTGGGTATCGATGGCGGTGATCCGGCCGGGTGCGGCGGCGGCCACGTGGGTAAACATGGCGAGCGACACATCGAAGTGATTGTTGGAGTGCGAGCCCCAGGTGAGGCCCCACTCGTGGCAGAGCTGGGCGACGCGCACGGAGCCGCGCAGGGTCCAGAAGTGCGGGTCGGCGAGCGGAATATCGACGGAGTGGAGTTGGATGGCGTGGCCCAACTGGCGCCAATCCGTCGCGATCATGTTGGAAGCGGTGGGGAGGCCGGTGGCGCGGCGGAATTCGGCCATGACTTCGCGGCCGGAGAAGCCGTTCTCGGCGCCGCAGGGGTCCTCGGCATAGGCGAGGACGTTGCCTTTGCCGTGGCAGAGGGCGACGGCCTCGCGGAGCGACCAGGCGCCGTTGGGATCGAGCGTAATGCGGGCCTCGGGGAAGCGCCCGGCGAGCGCGGTGACGGCTTCCATTTCCTCTTCGCCGCTACATACGCCGCCCTTGAGTTTGAAATCGCGGAAGCCGTAGCGCGCGTGGGCGGCTTCGGCGAGGCGGACGACGGAATCCACGGTCAGGGCCGGCTCGTGGCGGAGGCGCGACCAGTCATCGGCCGCATCGGGTTCAGAGGTGTAGGGAAGGTCGGTGCGGGTGCGGTCGCCGACGTAGAAGAGGTAGCCGAGCACATCCACGGTGTCGCGCTGCTGACCGCCGCCGAGCAGGGCGGCCACGGGGACACCGAGGAACTGGCCGAGCAGATCGAGCAGGGCGGCTTCGATTGCGGTGACCACGTGGATGGTGGTGCGCTGGTCGAAGGTCTGGAGGCCGCGGCCGCCGGAATCGCGATCGGCGAACTGGCGGCCGATGGAATCGAGGATGTTGTTGTAGGCGCCGAGGGGGCGGCCGAGCACGAGCGGCTGGCTTTCCACGAGGGTGGCGCGGATGGCTTCGCCGCCGGGCACTTCGCCCACGCCGGTGTGGCCGGCGCTATCGGTGAGGATGACGAGGTTGCGCGTGAAGAGGGGCGCGTGGGCGCCGCTCAGGTTGAGCAGCATGCAATCGTGCCCCGCGACGGGGATCACGCGCATGGATTGAATGACGGGGGAATCCATCGTTTCTGCCTGGGGCCTAGGCCTGGGGCTTCTGCACTTCGATGCCGGCCATCTTTTCGATGAAGGTGACGATGGCGGAATGATCCAGATTGCCTTTGCCGTCATTCATGAGCGCGATCAGCATCTGCTGGGCGAGGCTGGTGAAGGGCAGAGAGACCTTCATGGATTCGGCGGCGAGGAGCGCATTGCGCAGGTCTTTTTCGTGGAGCGCAATGCGGAAGCCGGGTTTGAAGTTGCGGGAGATCACCATGGGCGCCTTGGCGTTGAGCACGGTGCTGCCGGCGAGGCCGCCCTTGACGGCGTTGAAGACCACTTCGGGATCGAGTCCGGCTTTGGTGGCGAGCACGAGCGCTTCGCCCATGGCCGCGATGTTGCAGGCCACCATGATCTGGTTGGCGAGTTTGGTGACGTTGCCCGCGCCGACGGCGCCGGTGAGGGTCACGCTGGAGCCGAGCTTTTGCAGGATGGGGAGGACGCGGTCGAAAACTTCCGGTTTGCCGCCGACCATGATGGCGAGGGTGGCATCGATTGCCTTGGGTTCGCCGCCGCTGACGGGCGCATCGAGGAACTCCACGCCTTTGGCCGCACAGGCGGCCGCGACCTTCTGCGACACCATGGGGCTGATGGAACTCATATCGACGATGACGGAGCCGGGGCGCGCGCCTTCGAGCACGCCGGCGGGGCCGAGCACAGCGGTTTCGACCTCGGGACCATCGGGGAGCATGGTGATCACCACGTCCGCCTGAGCCGCGACGGCGGCGCAGGAGGCCGCCTGCGCGGCGCCGGCTTCGGCTAGTTCGGCCACCGGTCCGGGGAACACATCGAAGACCACCAGCGAGTAGCCGGCCTTCAGCAAATTGCGGCTCATGGGGCGGCCCATGATGCCGAGCCCTACAAATCCAATGTCAGACATCGTTTCTCCTTTATCCGTGCTGCGAGTTCTCAGCGCAGCGCTCTTTCCGCGCTGCCTGCCGCGACTGGCGCGGGCGTAGAACGCCTGGTGGAATTACCATGCTAACCGAAAGACGCGGATTGGGACGGAAGTTGGGGCGGGCGGAAGTGGGCTGTACGGAAGGTGTAGGGATGATAGTCTATTGGGGTTTAGGGGGTGTGCAACGCCGGCAACCGCGGGAAAGCTGAGAATCTGGTTTGGCCGGAGGCACCATCAGGACATGTTTCGACGGCACAACCTGAGTGCGGTGCTCCTGTTGACGCTGGGGTGCGCCCTGCCGGCGCTCGCGCAGGAGTACAGCTTCCGCACCTACGGCACGGCGGAGGGGCTGCAGAACCTGGTGGTGCTCTCGCTGGCGCAGGATCGCGCCGGGTTCCTGTGGG
>CAIRBY010000121.1 GCA_903876865.1 uncultured Acidobacteriia bacterium | reverse complement strand
GGTCGCCGCGTTGCAGGCCACGCACGCGCGTCCAGTAGGCGGCCATGGCGGAAGCGCGCCGGTTGAGTTGGGCGTAAGTGAAGCGGCGACCGGAGCGGACTTCCACGAGCGCCGTCTTATCCGGCGTGAGCCGCGCGCGTTCGCCCAACAGGTCGCCCGCGATCATGTCGCCCGCGATCATGTCGCCCGCGATCATGTCGCCCGCGATCATGGTTCGCGGTCCAACACGGTGCGTAGCACCTTGGTAAAACAGGCGGCGCACTCCAGTTGTGGAATGTGGCCGCAGCGGGGAATCGTGGTCAGGCGCGCACGCGGCAGCGCACTGGCGAGATTGCGCGCGTATTCGAGGGGGATGAGTTGATCGCTCTCACCCCAGATCAAATCCACCGGCGACGTGATTTCAGAGAGCCGCCCATCCATCAGAAAGGGCTGCATGTCGGCGAGGGAAACACGGGAAACGGCGCCTTCCCTGCCCTTGCGGATCAACTCGTCGAGCAGGGCGTCCGGGGCGGCGTGATTGGCCTCATCCGTGATGGACTGCCACAATCGGCGGGCCTGATCGCGCGTAGTGGGCGCCAGCGTCAGATCCGGCCGTAATCCCTTGACAGGGCCGCCGTTGACGGCCACAATTCGCTTGATGCGCTCAGGGTGCTGCGCCGCCCACACCATCGCGACCCAGGCACCGAGCGAGTTGCCGACCAGAGTGATGCGGCTTGAGGGAAAGCCACACGCACGCGCATCGGCATCCAGCACGGCATTGAATCCGTCGAGCATGGTCTGCATGCCGAGGGGGCAATGAAAGGGATGGCTGGTGCCGCGCCCGGCGCAATCGGGGACGATCACACGATAGGTTGCGGTGAAGGCCGGCGCCACGCGCGACCATGCGCCGGCATGGTCGCCCACACCGTGGAGAAACACGAGCGGGTCGCCGGAGCCGCCGGCGAACCAGGTCTGCGGACCCAGTAGGGATGCGGCCGTTGACTCCGTCAAGCCGCCCTGCATCAGCGCTCCGCGGCTCACCCAATCGAGGGCGTTCATTCCCGGATCGTTCTGGATCATGTGGCCTTTCGCGGCATACGGAATGCGGCCGCGGCTTGATTGTACCCGACTCCGGAGCCAACCAGCGCAACCAGGGCCCCGGGCGCGACTCTGCCCTGCTGAATGGCGCTGTCGAGCGCCATCGCTACACACGCCGAGCCGGTGTAGCCGCACTCTTCCATGATGGTATGAGTCTTCTCCATCGGCAGTCCGAGGTCCTGCATCACGGATTGAATGGTGGGCTTGCGGACCTGCGTGAAGATGACGAGGTCGAGATCGGAGACGGCGAAGCCGCCATCGGCAGCGAGGCGGCGGACTAGTTTGGGCCAGCCCAGATCGTTGATCTCGGGCGGGTAGCGATCGGTCATGCGGACCAGCGTGCGTCCGGCGGCGAGGGCCGCGGCGGAGGCGGGCTCGGCGGTGCCGCCCGCGTAGATGCCCCAGTGTTTGTAGTAGGCGCCATCGGCCTGGAATGCGGAACTGACGAAGCCGGGTTCGGCGGCGGGTTCCAGCACCGCGGCGCCAGAGCCATCGCCATAGAAGAAGATCATGGGGTCTTTGGGATCGGCCAGGCGGTGCATCAGATAAACACCGACCACGAGCACGGTGCGGATGCCGGGATTGGTGGCGATGAGGCCCGCACCGGTGGCCAGGCCGGTGGGAAAGCTGGCGCAAGCACAGCCTACGTCGAACGTGCCGGCGTTCTTCGCGCCGAGCTTGTGCTGCAGGACGACACTGGTCGCGGGGGTGATGTAGTCCGGCGAATCCGTGCCGAGAATGATGAGATCGACCTCTTCGGGGCGGCGGCCCGCGCGCTCCAGAGCCTGGCGCGCGGCGGGCAGGGCGAGGTCCGAAGTGTTCCAGCCTTCGGGGGCGTACCAGCGTTTGCGTATGCCGGTGCCGGCTTCCATTTTTTCGACGAAGTCCGGCACGTGAGCGAGTTGTTCTTTGAGTGCACTGTTGGGGACTTCGATTTCGGGCAGGTGGCAGCCCGTGGACACAATTGTCGCGTAGCGGTTCATGAGATCCTCAGAGACCAAGGCAGCGGGCGAAAGATCTAGGTGCCGGTGACGACTCCGCCATCCACGCTGAGCACGGTGCCGGTGACGAACGAGGCCTGGTCGCTCGCCAGCCAGACGTAGGCGTTGGCGATATCGACGGGCTGGCCGATGCGGCCGAGCGGGGTGTGGCCGACCATGCCTTGCAGGACTTTTTCCGGCATGGCCTGGACCATCTCCGTAGCGATAAAGCCGGGCGCCACGGCATTGACGCGGATCTGGTACTTGCCGAGTTCGCGCGCCCACACTTTGGTCATGCCGATCACACCGGCTTTGGTGGCGACATAGTTGGTCTGGCCGAAATTGCCATAAAGACCGACGACGCTCGAGGCGTTGAGAATCACGCCCCCGCCGCCGGCGATCATCTTCGGCACCACCGCCCGGGTGCAGGTGAAGACACCCTTCAAGTTGACGCCGATGACCGTATCGAACTGCTCGTCGCTCATCATGCCGGT
>CAIRBY010000120.1 GCA_903876865.1 uncultured Acidobacteriia bacterium | reverse complement strand
CTGGGAGCCTGCAAAGTAGGGCAGGCGCTTCCGCCTGCCAACTCCCGCTCCATGGCGCGAAGCCGCCAAATTTCCCCGCACCTGGTGGGGCGGACGCCCTCGTCCGCGCGGGACCCCCAGGTCCCGCCATCTCTTCGAAGAATCAAATGCCTGCGACCATCGAAAGGCCTGGGAGCCTGCAAAGTAGGGCAGGCGCTTCCGCCTGCCAACTCCCGCTCCATGGCGCGAAGCCGCCAAATTTCCCCGCTCCCCGCGCCGCCTACTTCCCTTGCAGCCCCTTATTGCTGCCCACGCCGGTCACGAAATCCCAGCCCGTTTTCGCCGTGAACTTGCCCGCCGTGCCGCTCAGGATGTCGTTGAAGTTCCCGTAGCTGGCGAAGCCGCTATAGATCGCCGCAAGTTCCGCCGCCGTCGTCGCTGCCGGGTTCGCCGCGCTCACAATTCCCGCCAGCGAAGGCGAGGAGACGCTCGTGCCGCCGAACACCATCCAGCCGCTCATCCCCTGGCACGACGTGCTGTCGTATACCGAGACGCCCGTATACGGATCGCCCACAAAGCTGAAATCCGGAACCCCGCGCTGCGTCCCCACCACGCTGCTGATGCCCGCCTGATACGCCGGACGCGCAAAGTACGGGGAACTGCCGCCGCCGCTGCCGCTCCAGCCCGTTTCACTCGCAATCGTCAGATCCGCGTTCAGCTTGATCGAAGTCCCGCCGGCCGAGATCACATTCGGCGACGTACCCGGGTAAATCGTCTTCCCGCCCGTATCGCCGCTCGAAGCGAAGTAGATCACCTTGGAACTGCCCGTGAAGTACTTTTCGTACTGGCTCTGCGTGGATGCTTCGCTCCCGCCCCAACTCATCGAGACCGCGCCTCCGCCCGCCTTCACCACCAGATTGGTGGCCACCTGCACCGCCGCGAAGAGATCCGCATTGCTGTTGGAATTCGCTTCCACCAGCACGATATTCGCCATCGGCGCCATCCCGTACGCCCACTCGATATCCAGCGCCGCCTCCTGTGCCCACCCGCAGTTCGCCTTCGGCTGCTTGCCGGACGCGTACACCACCTGTAGGCAGCCGCCGGCGCGCGTGCAGGGCAGTCCCGCCGCCGCCGCGAACACCGCGAAATCGGCCTTCGCCGTGGGGTAATCGTAGGCGTCCACAATCGCTATCGTCTTGCCTAAGCCCACGTTCGGCCAACTCGGAGTCAGCTTGTACGCCGTGGCCAGTTGCTTCGGCAGAAACCCGCCCGGTGTGGTGGCCTGCGGGTTGCCGCGGTAGTGAATCGAATGGTTGGTGTGGGAGATGCTCCCATGCTCACCCGCGTTTTCCACGCTTGAGCCGGGAATGAAGACCGTGCCCCGGTCGCTTCCCTCGCCATTCTGATTCGGTCCATGCTGATTCTGTGCGGCCAGCGGCAGGATCCCCGCCAGGCCAATCACAACCATCCATGCTAAAAACACTCTCATCGCCTTCTCCTCAAATGGGTACCGCGCGAGGATGCTCCGCGCCCGGCGCCGCCACCGCAAGAGTAATTCGCAATTTCAGCAGACAAGATCCGGAATTCTGATATCGTCGTCTGCTATTGTCCGCCGATTCTGCTCGCGCGGCCAGCCTCTTTGCGTCACTGGCCGAAACCATTTGCAGTGCCGTACCAGTACCGCGCCGGCACGTGCTCAGCGCGCACTCTGGCTCGCATAATCCGTGGGCGTCCCGATATCGGCCGAGGCTTCCGGACATTCCACGAACTCCGCGTCCCAGGCGTTGGCCAGAATCAGGCTCTTGCACCCCTGACTCGGCTTCAGCGCCGCCAGCATCCGGAAACGCCGCCTCGCGAAAAATACCGGCACGCCCACCGTTCCCGAGTAGCGCGACGCCACAATGGTCTTGCCGCTTTCCACGTGCCTTGCCACCAGTTCCATCAGTATCTCCGCCGTGATCAGTGGCTGGTCGGCCAGGCCCAGAATCACTCCGCTCACCAGCCGCCCTTCCAGAGCCCGCAGCCCCGTGCGAATCGAGGACCCCATGCCATCGGCCCAGCGCTCGTTGATGACAATCTCCACCTCGAGGCTGTCCAACGTCCGGCACACTTCGTCCTCGCTCGCTCCCAGCACCACCACTACCGGCCGGCAGCCGCTCGCCAGCGCCGTCTCCGCCGCGTGCCGCAGCAGTGGCTTGCCGCGGTATTTCACCGTCTGCACGGCAGCCCGCATCCGGGTGGAAGTCCCCGCCGCCAGAAGAATGATCGCAACCTGTTCCTTCATGGTTCCCTGCCCCGCTTTCCCAAATCGCGGAGCGCGTGGCCTCCGCCGCACGGCGCAAAATCCCGCCGCGGACCTGCATGCCCAAGTCGTTACCAAAGTCGGTGTGAGTCCGGCCGGTAACGTTCCGGCGAAGGGATCAAGCGTTCCCCACACGGCCGAAGCCGCCGCGGAGCTGGTACCGCAACTCCCACACAGACGGGGCTAAGAAGGATTCTGACACGCCCCGGACAAACCGGACAGAGCGTGACGGTCAGGTGACGGTCAAAGCCCATGGCGCCGCCGATGTTACGGATTGATACACAAATCGGTAACATACCTCCCCGGGGTTACTACGGCTCCGGTACTCGCAAGAGATTTCGGGACGCAAGCTATAGAGGTACCCTAACCATCTCCCCATTTGACTAGAACCAGTAGGACTAAATTGCCGATTTTTCAATTAAAATCTTGCATTAAATCAACACTTTACGGGGATTTTGAGAGATACTTTCTCTAATTGGACAAAGTGGAGCGATTTACTCGGTGCAGCCACAGCGCAGGCACCGGGAAAACAGGCTTCACTCCCATACCAGTGTCGGATAAATATGATCATGAACCGTCCCAACCAGACCGTTTCCCTAGCCCTGTCCCGGGCCGCCAAAGCAGCCGGAACCATGTTCGCGCTTGCTTCCCTCCTGTGCCTCGCGCCCGCGGCGCATGCGAACCTGATCGTCAACGGCAGCTTTGAGTCCGTCACCGTCAACAACGCCCAGCTCGGCTACAACTCCACCGCCACCGGATGGTCCACCTCGGGCTACAACTTCGTCTTCCAGAGCGGCAGCGCGGATACCATCGGCGCCACCGGACAATACGGCAACCTGAAACTCTGGGGACCGGGCGATGGCTCGGCCAACGGCCTCCCGGCCAGCAGCCCCGATGGCGGCAATTATCTCGCCGCGGACGGCGCCTTCCAGGTCAGCCCCATCACCCAGACCCTGACCAACCTCACCCAGGGCGCCAAATACACGGTCTCCTTCTGGTGGGCGGGTGCGCAGCAATCCGGCTTCACCGGCGCGACCACCGATCAGTGGCAGGTCGGCTTCGGAGCCCAGACTCAATCCACCGCCGTAGTCAGCCTCCCGAGTCATGGCTTCAGCGGCTGGGTCCAGCAGGTCTTCACCTTCACCGCCGATGGCACCAGCGACGTCCTCTCGTTCCTCGCCATCGGAACCCCCTCCGGCGTGCCGCCGTTCGCGCTCCTCGATGGAGTCACCGTCAACGCCGCCACCCCGGAACCCGGCACCTGCCTGCTGATGTTCAGCGGCCTGCTCGCCGGCGCGGGTGTGTTGCGCCGCAAGCAGCGCAGCCAGACCAAACGCTAAACTGGGGAAGCGCCGCGCGCGCGGCGCACCATGGAAACGCTACTCCAACTTGAGCGGCACCTTCGCCTGGTTGCCCGTCCTGTTGCCTTGGACGTGCTCCGCCTCGGGATCTGGCTGTTGCTGATCCTGATCGTGTTCGTGCCGCTCGAGCGCCTCTTCAGCCTCCATCCCCAGCGCGTCTTCCGCAAGTCCTTCGGCGTGGACCTCGCCTACTACTTCCTCAACAACCTTCTGCCCAAGGCCATGCTGGCCGCCCCCATCGCCCTCGTGGCCTGGGCTCTGCGCCACGCCGTGCCCGGCGCGGTGCTCACGTGGACCGCGGAACTGCCCCTCCCCCTCCGCCTCCTGGCAGCGCTCGTGGTGGGCGAACTCGGCTTCTATTGGGGCCACCGCTGGACCCACGAAAGCCCCTTCCTCTGGCGCTTCCACGCCGTTCACCATAGCGCCGAACAGATCGATTGGCTCGTCAATACCCGCGCCCATCCCCTCGATATCGTCTTCGTCCGCCTCTGCGGCTTCATCCCCATGTATGCCCTCGGCCTGGCCCAGCCGCTCAAAGGGCAGGCCCTCGATCCGGTGCCCCTCTTCGTCATGCTCACCGCCACCTTTTGGGGCTTCTTCGTGCACGCCAACCTGCGCTGGCGCCTCGGCTGGCTCAGCCACCTCGTCTCCACCCCCTTCTTCCACCACTGGCACCATACCAACGACGAGCACACCGATAAGAACTACGCCTCCATGCTGCCCTGCATGGACTGGCTCTTCGGAACCTGGTACCTGCCCAGGCAATGGCCACCCAGGTACGGCACGGACACACCGGTCGCCGAAGGTCTCGCGGCGCAATTGGCAAACCCTCTGTGGAAGGCCTAGTGATGCCTGCCGCCCGGGCCGTCCAGTGTCCGTCCGTCCGGCAAGGTGAGAACAACCGCTGCAGTTCCAAAGTCCAGGGAGGGCCTCCGTGTCCGATGAACTCTACGAACTGATGAAGAAGAACCTCCGCGAGGGCCTGCTCGCCGCCCGCCAAGGCCCCGACGCGCTCCGCCGCCAGGCCGATTCCATGTTCCCGCCCGAAGGCCCCGCCGCGTGCGCAACCTCCGCCACGCCCCGCGAGAGACGCGCCGCCTTCGCCCGCGCCCTCAAAGACCTCTTCCCCCCGAAGCCGCCCGCGGACGACGAGGAGTGCTCTCCACAGACAGAAACAAGCTACCAGTTGCTGCTCGCCGCCGCGCCGCACGGAGCCGCCGCCGTACGCCACGCAATCCAGGAAATCCAGCCCGGCGCCGCCGATTGGATTCGGGCCGCCTGGAATGTCCTGGAGGCGCGTCGGAAGGGACGCCCGCACTTCCTCTTCAAAGACCCGGAGACCGGCAGTTTCATCCACTGGCCGCCAGGGGAGGGCGTCCTTCGCAAGCTCCTCAACCGGGAGGCGCAGCCCTCCCCGGGTGTCCTCGAAGAGTAGCGTTCCCCGCGCCCGTTCAGGCGCGCGCATGGTCCGTCCGGCTGACCTCCTCGCCCATCCCTTTGTATCAGTCGGCGACGGTCCGCCCGAGACCGATCACAACCCTCGATGCGCTTCCGGACCCGGAGTCCGCCGCCCCCGATACCTCCGGTAGCCGCGTCTCTGGAGAATGGACCGCCGGATTTCACTACCGGCAACCCTCTGGAGAGAAACGCGCGCTCTGAAATACCTCCCATCGGCCCTACCGAAAATCCGTGCGTGGAGTTATACTTGCAATCGTTTGCGAAATAAAAGAGATTAGAGCCTGAAACGCAATAGCTATCGGCGCTGTCCGCAGCTTTAG
This sequence comes from uncultured Acidobacteriia bacterium, assembly GCA_903876865.1. GTDB lineage: Bacteria > Acidobacteriota > Terriglobia > Bryobacterales > Bryobacteraceae > Solibacter. Next base: position 9,992 of record CAIRBY010000120.1, on the reverse strand, counting down.
GGATTGAGGTTTATGAAACGCATCTTGATTGCAGTTTGTCTCTGCTTGATGGGAATGGGCGCCGCCCGTGCCCAGGAAGCCCGCGGCACCGTTCTGGGCCGCATCACCGATCCGGCCGGCGCCGTTGTACCGTCTGCCGAAATCCGCGCGGTGAGCGCCGCCACGGGCGTGGCGGTCGTCGCGAAATCCAATGAATCCGGCAATTATGCCATTCCTTATCTCGTAGCTGGCTTCTATAGCGTCACCGCCGAAAGCACCGGATTCAAGAAATTCGTCCGGGAAGGCGTGCAGGTCCGCGTCGGCGACAGGGTCGAGCTCAATATCGAAATGGCCATCGGCGATGTGGCCGAGCAAGTGGAAGTCAAGGCGACGACACCCCTGTTGGCCACCGCCGACGCTTCGCTCGGCCAGGTGGTGGACGAGCGCCGCGTGCTCGAACTGCCGCTGTTCGATGGCAACGCCATGGCCTTCACACTCATGGCTCCGGGCGCGGTCAACACTACCGACATGCGCCTTGGCAAGGCGGCCTTCAACAACAAGCCGTCACAGTTCTCCACCGACGGCGGCGGCACCTACAACAACGAATTCACGATTGACGGTATTCCCAATACCTTCTCCGACAGCACCAATGTGCGCGTGGCCTTCTCGCCGCCGCAGGCCGCGATTGGCGAATTCAAAGTGCAGACCTCGCAGTTCGACGCCGGCGTGGGCCACACCCAGGGCTCGCTGGTCAACATCAGCACCAAGGGTGGAACCAACCAGTTGCACGGCTCTATGTGGGAATGGATCCGCAACTCGATCTTCGACACCAAGACCCTGTTCCAGAACCGTGCCGGCGTCAACAAACCACACTACACCGACAACCGCTACGGGATTTCCGGCGGCGGCCCGATCTACATCCCGGGCGTCTATAACGGCAAGAATAAGAGTTTTTGGCAGTTCACGTTCGAAGGCAACAAGTTCGGCGACCCGGCGGTCGGCGCCATCACCGCCACGGTGCCCCGCGCGGCGTGGAAGAACGGCGACCTCTCCGACTTGCTCAAGCTCGGCTCCTCCTACCAGGTTTACGACCCCAGCACGATCGCGACTGCCCCCAACGGCCGCTTCAGCCGCCAGCCGTTCCCTGGCAACATCATCCCTCAGAGCCGGATCGACCCGATTGCCTCCAAGATTCTGGCCATGTACGCTCTGCCCAACCAGGCGGGCGGCGCCGACGGATCCAACAACTACTTCAATGCCGGCCGGACGGTAGAGAACTACTGGACCACGATCGGCCGTGTGGACCACGCCTTCAGCGAGAAGGACCGCATGTTCATTCGCTTCCAGCGCGACTACTGGCAGGAGGACAAGAACCGGACCTTCGGCAACGTCCCGGCTCTGAAGGACATCAACGGCATCTTCCTCAATCGCATCAACCGCGGCATCGCGCTGGATGAGGTGCACATGATCAGTAACTCGCTGGTGCTCCAGTTCCGCTATGGCGTCACGGCGCAGGAATTTCCGGAGCGGCGCGTGAGCCAGGGCTTCGACCTGACCACGCTCGGCTTCTCTTCGTCGCTGGCGGCGCTGTTCCCGAAAGGCAAGACCGCCATTCCCAACATCAGCATCGGCTCGCTCACCGCGTTGAGCGCTTCGGAATCGGGCGACGGCACGGCGACCTCGCTGAACCACACCGCCGTCGCGAACTTCACCTGGATGCACGGCAATCACAACGTCCGCTTCGGACCGGACTTCCGCATCTACCGGGTTTTCAGCGACCGCCACTCCGCCGATGACGCGCCCAGCTTCAGCTTCAATTCGCTCTGGGGTTCCGGCCCGCTGGACAATTCGCCGGCGCCTCCCGTCGGTGGGCAACTGGTGGCTCTGCTGCTCGGCATCCCCAACGGCAGCGCCACCCGCAGCGGCAGTTTCGCCCAGCAGGACAAGTACCTCGGCGTCTACATCCAGGACGACTACAAGATCACCCGCCAGCTGACCTTAAACCTCGGCCTGCGGGCAGAGCACGATTCGCCGCTGACGGAGCGCTTCAACCGCTCGGCTACCACCTTCGCCGGCACCGTCGCCAATCCGCTGGCCGCCCAGGCGATCGCCAACTACGCGCAGAGTCCGATCCCGGAGATCGCCCCCGCTGCCTTCAAGGTGAATGGCGGGCTGTTGTTCGCCGGCGTCAACGGTACTCCGCGCGAACTTTGGAATGCCGCGGCCGTCGAATGGATGCCGCGCATCGGGCTGGCCTATCAGATGAACGAGAAGACCGTGATCCGCGTCGGCTACGGCATCTTCTTCGGCGCCATCGGAGCCTTCAACAGCACCAGCAACCTGGCGGGCTTCAGCCAGTCTACCCCCATGCAGCCCACCAGCGATAACGGGCTGACCTTCCCCGTAAAGCTGGCCAACCCGCTGCCGACCGGCCTTCTCAATCCGCTCGGCTCCGCCGGCGGACTGTCCACCAACGTCGGGCAGGCCATCAGCTTTTTCGCAACCGATCGCAAAGCTTCCTATGCCAACCGCTGGTCGTTCGGCGTGCAGCACCAACTGCCGGGCAACTTCATGCTGGAGGCCACCTACGTCGGCAACCGCTCCACGCACCTGCCCGTCAGCCGCAACATCAACTACATTCCCGCCTCCTACCTGAGCCGCACCCCGTTCCGCGACACCGCCACCATCAACTACCTCGGCCAGGCGTTCTCCAACCCGTTCTACGGCCTCAATCCGCAGTTCACCAGCCAGACCATGGCGCGCAGTAGCCTGCTCCTGCCTTATCCGGAGTTTGGCAACATCACCTATCTCGACCCGGTCGGCTACTCCTGGTACCACTCGCTGCAAGCCCAGGCGGAGAAGCGCTTCTCCAAGGGGTTCACCTTCCAGATGGCATACACCTGGTCGCGCGCCATGGAAGCAACCTCTTTCCTGAATGCGCAGGACCCCATGCCGTACGAGTCGCTCTCCACGATTGACCGGGCGCACCGCGTCACCGGCAGTGGCATCTTCGAACTGCCCTTCGGCCAGGGCCGCCATTTCGGGCGGCAGATGCCGAAGGCGCTGGACTTCATTGTGGGCGGCTGGCAACTGAGCACGGTGTTCCAGCGACAGAGCGGCCAGCCCATCGATTGGGGCCAGATGATCATTACCGGCAGCGGCAGCCTGGCCTTGCCCTCCAATCAGCGGAGCGCGGACCACTGGTTCAATACCGCCATCTTCGACAACAAATCGGCCGACCAGCTGGCGAGCAACATCCGCACCTTCCCGCTGCGCTTTTCCAACGTCCGTTTCGACTCGCAACGCCGCCTGGATTTCTCCCTGAACAAAATGTTCCAGTTCGGCGACAAGTTCAAGGTGCGTTTCCGCGCGGACACGTTCAACTCCATGAACACACCCGTGCTGCGCGGTCCGAATACCACCGTCACCAGTTCGGCATTCGGCACGATCACGGACCAGGAATCGCCGCGGACGTTCCAGTTCTCGCTGAATATTCAGTTCTGACGGCGGGCGGAACGGCGTAGATCGAGGTGTTCCAGTAGGTTCGCTGGAACACCTCCAATCGAGTCGAAGAATCGGCGCAGAGCAGGCGCGCGTCGTTTACCTGCATGGTTGCGGCGCGCGCTATCCGTCCGGCTGAAATCCTCGCCATGGAACAGCGGCGGCATGACGTCCACGCCCATACCGGAGGAGCGCCGTAGTGGCGCCCGCCAGATGCTGTTCGTTGAACGCGACCACCTCTGCCCCAAGGCCGGGGAGGAAAGGCATCAATAGCGGACGCGCATCGTGGCCCAGTTTGGGACTCAATACCATCGCGGTCTCCAGCAGCGTCGGGGCTCCGACCACGACCACTTCGGCGCGGTCGATCGCATCGATGAACCGGTCGTACCCAGGTTCCATTAACAGGTTCCATTAACAGGTTCCTTTAGGTAGAGGGCAACAATGGCGGAACGATCCAGCACCACGCTTCAAACGCCTTCGGGCCCGTAGCCCAAAATCTCGTCTTCCTCTCCGCGAGTAACGCCACGGCCCGCCAGAGACGGGGGAATGAACGGCCATACTTCGCGTTCCGTATCGCTTGCCAGTTGCTCCACTTCCGCGTTCTTGATATTCAGCCCCATGGTAGAACCCTGCCCGCACTCTACCATCCGAAACTTCGAAAACCATCGAATGCGGTTAAAGCTATGCTGGGCGGAAACGGATTTGGCGTAGAGCCAAACGGCCGGGGAAACTGATTTGGAATGTTGTTGATTGTGTGGTGCGCCCGGACAGAGTCGAACTGCCGACCTTCTGGTTCGTAGCCAGACGCTCTATCCAGCTGAGCTACGGGCGCACACATGAGGAACGAACTCTCCCAATATACCCTCTCGCGGGGTGGGGATGCAACCTGCCACAATGGGCGGTGACGCCATGACTGACGCGACCACCGAACGCCTCTACTACACCGACTCCTACTTGCGCGAGTTCCGCGCGCACATCACCGCCCGCTCAGAGGACGCCCGCACCGTCTATCTGGACCGCACTCTCTTCTACCCCGCCTCCGGCGGACAGCCCTTCGATACCGGCACGCTCGGCGGCATCGCGGTCGTGGACGTGGTGGACGAGGAAGATCGCGTCGCCCACCTGCTCGCCGCTCCTTTGCCCGCCGCAACCGGCGCCGGGACCGGTGCGGAGATCGGCGGCGAAATCGATTGGGCGCGCCGCTTCGATCACATGCAGCAGCACTCCGGACAGCACCTGCTCTCCGCTATCTGCGAAGAGGCGTTCGGCCTGCACACCGTGAGCTTCCACCTCGGCGCCGAAAGCTCCACCATCGATCTGGAAGGCGGCCCGCTCGATGCCGCCCGTCTCGCCGCAGTCGAGCGACTGGTCAACGAGGCCGTCTTCGCCAACCGTCCGCTCTCCGTGCAATTCGAGGACGCGCGCGCGGCGCAGGGCCTGCGCAAGGCCTCCGAACGCGAGGGCGTTTTGCGCATCGTCTCCATCGAGGGACTGGACCGCAGCGCCTGCGGCGGCACCCACGTGCGCGCCACCGGAGAGATCGGCCCCGTGCTCCTGCGCAAGGTGGAGAAGATCCGCCAGAGCATGCGCGTGGAATTCGTCTGCGGCGCCCGCGCGGTGCGGCGCGCCCACGCCGATTTTGACGCGCTCACCAAAATCGCCCAGCTCTTCTCCGCCCCGCTCGATGAAACGCCCGCCATGGTGGCCGCGCAACAGGAGTCCGCCAAAGCCGGCGAGAAATTTCGCCGCAAACTCGAACTCGATCTGGCCGCCTATCAGGGACGCGATCTCTACACCGCCACCGCACCCGGCGCCGATGGCGTGCGCCGCGCCATGCAGCGCCTCGAACGCGGCAACCTGGAAGACCTGCGCGCCGTGGCCCAGAACTTCACTGCCCAGCCCCTGAGCGTCTTCGTCGCCACCCTCGCCGACCCGCCCAGCGTGCTTTACGCCGCCAGCGCGGATAGCGGCGTGGACGCGGGCAAACTGCTCAAGACCGCCCTCACCGACGCCGGCGGACGCGGCGGCGGCAACGCCCGCATCGCGCAGGGCAGCGTGCCCGATGCCGCGGCGCTGGATGCGCTGGTGGCCAAACTGGCCTGACATCCTCGCCGGCGGCAAACCGTCGTCACACGCGAACGAAAAAAATATCGGCTTGTTTTTTCAGACACTTGCGGAACCGGCGGGGTCAAGTGTGCGGAGGCGCGCGTTACCGTGAATCGAAGAGAGAGCCGAGCGCCCCCCATCTTCCTTGTTGATCCCACATCCTCCCCCGAACCCTTCCCGCTCCACTAGACGAGCGTACCCATCCCACGCCGGCTCTCTTCCTCACCTTCCAACTGATACCGTAGACGGTATGAAAATCGTGCCACTGCTGCTGCTCGCGATCGGACCTGTGATCTCGCTCGCTGCCGCCGCCGACCCCATCGCCGCCACCCCGCCCATGGGCTGGAATAGCTGGGATTCCTACGGCACCAGCGTCACCGAAGCCGAAGTGCAGGCCAACGCCGCCTACATGGCCGCGAAACTGAAGCCCCACGGCTGGCAGTACATCGTGGTGGATATTCAATGGTCGGACCCGCTCGCCAAACCGCACGGCTATCGCCCCAATGCCGAACTCGCGATGGATTCCTTCGGACGCCTCGTCCCCGCCCCCAACCGCTTCCCTTCCGGCTTTCGCGCTCTCGCGGATTCGCTGCACGCGCGCGGCCTGAAATTCGGCATTCACATGATGCGCGGCATTCCGCGCCGCGCCGTCGCCGCCAACCTGCCCGTCTACGGCAGCAAGGCGCACGCCGCCGAAATCGCCGATACCTCGTCGATCTGCAAATGGAATACCGACATGTTCGGCATCGACATGGCGAAGCCCGGCGCGCAGGATTACTACGATTCGGTGGTCGCTCTCTACGCCTCCTGGGGCGTGGACTATCTCAAGTGCGATGACATCGCGCAGCCCTTCCACGGCGAAGAGATTGCCGCCCTGCACCGCGCGATTGCCAAGACCGGGCGCGCCATCGTGCTCAGCCTTTCCCCCGGACCCGCCGACCTCGCCAAGGCCGGCTTCTACGCCGCCAACGCCAACCTCTGGCGCATCTCCGACGATTTCTGGGATCTCTGGCGCGACCTGCGCCACACCTTCGATCTGCTGGAGAAGTGGAGTCCCTTCGTGAAGCCCGGCGGTTGGCCGGATGCCGATATGCTGCCGCTCGGCCGCATCGGAATCCGCGCCGAACGCGGCGACGACCGCATGACGCGCTTCACCCGCGACGAGCAGCGCACCATGGTGACGCTGTGGAGCATCGCGCGCAGTCCGCTGATGCTGGGCGGCGACCTGCCCAGTAACGACGCCTTCACCGAATCGCTGCTGACCAACGACGAGGTGCTGGCCGTGAATCAAAAGGGCACGCAGCCGCACAAGTACTCACAGATCGGCGATGCCGTAGTGTGGACGTCCGAAGTCGCGGGCATGCGCTACTACGCCGCGTTCAATGTGGGCGAGACGCCGCTCGCCGTGGCGATCCCCGAGGGACGCTACCGCGACGTGTGGGCGCAAAAAGACGCAGGCACACTCCGCAGCGTGACCCTGCCGCCCCATGCCTCGGCAATGTACCGCTAGTACAGAAAGTAGGGCAGGCGATTCGCCTGCCAGATGGCTACGCCCGAAGAGTTGGCAGGCGGAATCGCCTGCCCTACCCGGCAGACACTTGCACCGGCGTGCCTGCGGACGCACGGAAGCGAGGCCCGCGAACGGGCCTTCGTCACCATGAGACCTGACTGCCAGTCTAGATTTTTTTGGGAAGGGAGAGGAGACTACTTGCGCGAGCCGCGGCGCGGATTCTTGACTTCCGTCTGCCGGACTTTGTTCTTCTTCCGCTTGGGCTTGCTGATGATGAAGGTACCGCTGCCCACGTATTCCGCTTTGTACAGTTTATCTTCGGCCAAAACTTTTTCTCCTGAAACTTACGAATGATTGATCCCTTATTGTAGCGCGCATTATTCTGGAAGATGAGGATGGGGGAGCCGTACGCACAAACCGGGGACGAAGCGGCACTGCCGCCAGCAGCGGAACCGGCTCCCAGCCGCCTGCCGCACACGTTCCGCGCCTTGCGGCACCGCAATTTCCGCCTCTTCGTGGGCGGACAGGTCATCTCGCTGATCGGCACCTGGCTGCAAAATGTGGCGCAAAGCTGGCTGGTCTACCGCCTCACCCACTCTGAAATGCTGCTCGGCACGGCCTGGTTCTGCGGGCAGATCGCGGTCTTCGCGCTCGGCCCCTTGGGCGGCTTCGCGGCGGACCGCTTTCCGCGCCGGAAGGTGGTGGTGGTCACCCAGACGCTTTCCATGCTGCAGGCCTTCGCCCTCGCCGCGCTGACCATCAGCGGGCGGGTGCAGGTCTGGCACGTGCTGGCGCTGGCCGGAGTGCTGGGCGCGATCAATGCCTTCGATATGCCGGGGCGGCAGGCGCTGGTGATCGAAATGACCAGCAAGGAAGACCTGATCAACGCCATCTCGCTCAACTCCGCAGTCTTCAACTCGGCGCGCGTGATCGGCCCGGCCGTGGCCGGCGTGCTGCTGGCGGTGGTGAGCGAAGGCACCCTCTTCTTCTTCAACGGCCTCAGTTTTCTGGCCGTGATCGTCTGCCTTCTGGCGATGCGCCTGCCGCCGGCCGTACCCAAGCCGCAGCCGCCCTTCTTCCGCCATCTGGCGGGAGGCTTCCGTTACGCCGCCCGCCACTCCGCCGTGCGCCGCGTGCTGGCGCTGATGGGCGCGGCCACGCTCAGCGGAATGCCGGGCCTGGTGCTGATGCCCTTCTTCGCCGACGATATTTTTCACCAGGGCTCGCGCGGCCTCGGCATGCTGATGGGCGCCATGGGCATCGGCGCGGTGGTGGGCACGCTGGTGCTGGCCGGGCGCACGCGCATCTCCGGCCTGGCGCGCATCATGGTCTATAGCGGACTCACCTCCGGCGCCTGCTACCTGGCCTTCGCCTTCTCGCCTTCGTTCTATCTTTCGCTGGCGATCATGCCGGTGATCGGCTTCAGCATCATGCGGCAGATGGCCTCGGCGAACACGACCATTCAGACCCTGATTCCGGACGAGTATCGCGGCCGGATCATGGCGCTCTATACGATGACGGTGGTGGGGCTGGGCCCGTTCGGCAGCCTCGCGGCGGGAGCGCTGGCCTCGCACTTCGGCGCGCGCGTTACCATGGCCTCAGGCGGCGTGCTCGCACTGGCATCGTCGCTGGTATTCGCGTGGGAGTTGAGGAGAGAACCGATTGCATAGCCGATTGCACGGCCGTCTGACCAGAGCCGCCCTGTTTCTGATTCCGCTTTCCGCCGCGCTCGGGCAATCGCATCCCGGCGACGCGGGCAAGCTGTGCGCGCAGATTGCGCCGCTCGCCGAGCAGCTCACCAAGATATCCGCCATGCCGCTGCGCCGTCCCGTGCCCTGCGACTACATCACCAAGGCGAAGATCAACGAGTTCCTCAACAAGCGGATCAAGGAAGTGGCCAAGCCCGAAGACCTGCGCGCGGAGGAACTCACGCTCAAGAAATTCGGCCTGGTGCCGCCGGATTTCGACCTCGCGAAGAACACCATCGACCTGCTCACGGAGCAGGCCGCGGCCTTCTACGATTACGACAAGAAGAGGCTCTTCATCACGGACTCCACGCCTTCGGAGACGCAGGAACCGGTGCTGGCGCACGAAATCGCCCACGCCATCGCGGACCAGAGCTACAACCTCTCCAGATACATCAAACAGGGGCGCAAGAGCGATGACGGCGCCACCGCGCGGCAGGCGGTGATGGAAGGGCAGGCCACCTGGCTGATGAGCGAACTGATGGCCCGCAAGATGGGGCAGACGCTGAAGGATTCGCCCGCGCTGCTGGCCATGATGAGCGGCGCCACCGAAGCCGCCGACGGGCAGTACCCGGTGTTCGATCAATCGCCGCTCTACCTGCGCCTGACGCTGGTCTTTCCCTACACCAAGGGCATGCTGTTTCAGAACGCCGTTTACGAGCGCGACGGGCAGACCGGCTTCGCCGACGTCTTTCTCAAACCGCCCGTGAGCACGCAGCAGATTCTGCATCCGCAAAAATATTTCGATGGCTTGAAGCCGACCACGCCCGAGGTGCCCAACCCGCATCTGCCGCGCGGCTACAAGAGCCTGGTGGGCGGCACGCTCGGCGAGTTGGAAATCGGCGTGATGCTGCAGCAGTATGCGGGCAAGGAACGCGCGGCGGAACTGGCGCCACACTGGCGCGGCAGCACGTTTGAATTGCTTGAGAACAAGAAGGCCGGCCGCGTGGTGCTGCTCTACGCGCTCGACCTGGATACGGAAGAGGCGGCGCGCCAGTATTTCACGGCGTATCGCGAGCAGTTGAAGAAGAAGTGGAAGCAGATGACGGTGACCAGGGAAGCGACCAGCGAGACCGCCGACACACTGGATGGCACGGGCGATGACGGGCGCTTCGAGTTGCGGCGCAAGGGCACGCTGATCACGAGCATGG
>CAIRBY010000119.1 GCA_903876865.1 uncultured Acidobacteriia bacterium | reverse complement strand
GGTTGGCAGGCGGAAACGCCTGCCCTACAACGGGGGGGAGGCGCGGGGTGGGCAGGCGGAAACGCCTGCTCTACAACGGGGGGGACGACGCGCTTGCCGGGCTTTCGATCGTCGGTGACGGTTGATTCTTCGGAGAAGTAGCGGGACCAGGGGGTACCGCGCGGACGAGGGCGTCCGGCCCACAAGGTGAGGCGGGGGTTTTGGGAAGGCTGGTAGTATCGCAATAAGGAACGATGACCCCTCGGGAAGCAGGAAATATCGCGGTATTGGCGGAGAAGCCCTCGGTGGCGCGCGATATTGCACGCGTGTTGGGGGCGAATACGAAGGGCGACGGGTTCCTGCACGGCAACGGGTACATTGTGACTTGGGCGATCGGGCACCTGGCGGCGCTCGGGCAGCCGCACGAGATTCAGCCCGAGTGGAAGCTATGGCGGCGGGACCGGCTGCCGATGCTGCCGCGGGAGTGGCCGCTGGTGGTCTATGAAAAGACCAAAGACCAGTTTGAAACGGTGCGGAAGATCCTGAGCTCGCCGAAGGTTTCGCGGGTGGTATGCGCGACGGACGCGGGGCGCGAGGGGGAGCTGATCTTCCGCTACATCACGGAGGCGGCGGGCAGCCGGAAACCGGCGAGCCGGCTGTGGATCTCTTCGCTGACGCCGGAGGCGATCCGTAAGGGCTTCGAGGCGCTACGCCCCTCGGCGGATTACGACGGGCTGGCGGACGCGGCGCGGGGACGCAGCCGCGCGGACTGGCTGGTGGGGATGAATCTCTCGCGGGCGTATTCGCTGGCGTATGGCGAGGATCTCTCGGTAGGGCGGGTGCAGACGCCGACGCTGGCGATGGTGGTGGAGCGCGAACTGGCGGTGCGGCGCTTCGTGCCGGAAGATTACACGGAAGTGGTGGCGACGTTCCATCCGCAGGGGATGGCGAAGGATCAGCAGTACGAGGGCACGTGGTTCCGCGACCGCAACGCTGCCGCGGACAAGGAGAGCCTGCAGCAGGCGATGCGGCTGCCGGCGGACGGGGAAGAGGCGGGACGGATCGCGGCGAGGGCGCGGAGCGGCGAAGCGGCGATTGAGAGCATCGAGGCGCAGACGCAGCGGATGCCGCCGCCGCCGCTCTACGACCTGACGGAGTTGCAGCGGCACGCGAACCGGCTCTACGGCTTCAGCGCGCAGAAGACGCTGGACCTGGCGCAGGCATTGTACGAGAAGCACAAGCTGATCAGCTATCCGCGCACGGATAGCCGGCACCTCTCGCAGGACGTGGCGCGGACGCTGCCGCGGGTGGTGCGGGCGATTGCGGGACCGTATGCGGGGCAGTTGGCGGAGGGCACGGGCGAGCGTCCGCTGGGCAGGCGGTTTGTGGACGATGGGAAGGTCACGGACCACCATGCGATCATCCCGACGGCGAGTTCGGCGGAGGGTGGCGCGCTGCCTCCGGACGAGCGCAAGATCTACGACCTGATCTGCCGGCGGCTGTTGAGCGCGTGGCACGAGGATCACATCTGGAACGTGACGACCGTGATCACGGCGATCCACAATGGCGAGGTGACGGACCGGTTCCACACGTCCGGCAGCGCGGTGCAGCAGGTGGGGTGGAAGGTGCTGGACATTGCTCCGGCCAAGGCGGCGAAGGCGGCGAAGAAGAAGGCGGGGGAGAACGGCGACGCGGGGGCGGAGACGGTGTTGCCGCCGGGACTGGCGCGCGGGCAGGCGCAGGATGTGCTGGATGCCGAGGTGCAGAAGAAGAAGACGCGCGCGCCGAAGCGGCTGACGGAGGGGACGCTGCTGACGGCGATGGAGACGGCGGGCAAGACGCTCGACGAGAAGGAGCTCTCCGACGCGATGAAGGAGACGGGGCTGGGCACGCCGGCGACGCGGGCATCGATTATCGAGGTGCTGTTGAAGCGCGAGTACATTGTGCGCAACGGCAAGACGCTGGAGGCGACGGACAAGGGGATCCGGTTGATCGAGGTGGTGCATCCGGAGGTGAAGAGTCCGGTGATGACGGGGCAGTGGGAGGCCTATCTGCACCGGATTCACAGGGGCACGGCGCAGCTGGACCCGTTCATGCACGGAATCGAGGAGTATGTGCGGGAGGTGGTGGGGAAGGTGGGGCAGGTGAGCGCGCCTCCGGCGGCGAACCGGCGGGCGGGGGGGCCAGACGGGCCGGGCGGGGGGCAGGGCGCGGGGCAGAGTGCGAGACCGGTGCGGGGTGGGGCGGAGGAGCACGGTACGGCGGCGGTTCGGGCGAGGCTCGGGGTGGAAGCGGCGGGAAGTGCGGGGGTGCAGGCTCCGGTGTACGAGGGCGGGCCGCTGGTGGATCTGTTGCAGAAGGCGTTCGGGTTCGCGGCGTTCCGGGCGAGTCAGGAGACGGTCTGCCGGACGGTAATCGAGGGGCGGGACGTGCTGCTGGTGATGCCGACGGGCGCGGGGAAATCGCTGTGCTACCAGTTGCCGGCGATTGCGCGGGGCGGGACGACGCTGGTGATCAGTCCGTTGATCGCGCTGATGGAAGATCAGGTGGCGAAGTTGCAGGAGCGGGGCTTCGCGGTGGAGCGGATTCACAGCGGGCGGGACCGGGCGGCATCGCGGCAGGCGTGCATCGATTACCTGGCGGGGAAGTTGCAATTCCTGTTCATCGCGCCGGAGCGGCTGCGGGTGACGGGCTTCCCGGAGATGCTGGCGAAGCGCAAGCCTTCGCTGATCGCGATTGATGAGGCGCACTGCATTTCGCAGTGGGGGCACGATTTCCGTCCGGATTACCGCATGCTGGGGCAGTATCTGCCGACGCTGCGACCGGCGCCGGTGATTGCGCTGACGGCGACGGCGACTCCGGTGGTGCAGAACGATATCGCGGAGCAACTGGGGCTATTGCGCGGGCAGCGGTTCATCCAGGGGTTCCGGCGCAACAACCTGGCGGTGGAAGTGGTGGAGGTGGCGCCTTCGCAGCGGGCGGGGCTGACGCGGCGGCTGTTGCAGGACGAGGAGCGTAGGCCGGCGATTGTTTACACGCCGACGCGGAAGCAGGCGACGGAGATCGCGGCGCAACTCTCGCTGCATTTTCCGTGCGCGGCGTACCACGCGGGGCTGGACGCGGAGCATCGCAAGCGGGTGCAGGAGCAGTTTCTGAGCGGGCGGATCTCCGTGATGGTGGCGACCATCGCCTTCGGTATGGGCATCGATAAGGCCGACGTGCGGACGGTGATTCATACGGCGCTGCCGGGGAGCCTGGAGGCGTACTACCAGGAGATCGGGCGGGCGGGGCGGGACGGGGAGCCGAGCCGGACGATCCTGATGCATTCCTACGCGGACCGGCGCACGCATGATTTCTTCTTCGAGCGCGATTACCCGGATGTGAAGGAACTGGACCGGATGTACAGCCGGCTGCGGGCGGAGCCGGTGGAGAAGGCGGAGTTGCAGAAGCAGCTGCGGATGGACGCGGACCTCTTCGACAAGGCGCTGGAGAAGCTGTGGATTCACGGCGGGGCGCTGGTGGATTTCGCGGAGAATGTGAGCCGCGGGCACGATGAGTGGCGCGAGCCTTACATCGCGCAGGGCGAGCAGAAGCAGCAGCAGTTGAATCTGATGCTGCGGTACGCGGAGAGCAGCGAGTGCCGGATGGCGTCGCTGGTGCGGCACTTCGGGGATCTGGCGGATTCGCAGAACGCATGCGGGATTTGCGATTTCTGCGCGCCGGATGAGTGCGTGGGGCAGAGGTTCCGCGCGCCGAGGGCGGGGGAGGAGCAGGCGGCGCGGGGGGCGCTGGCGGCGTTGCGGGCGGGCGGGTTGGGGTCGACGGGGAAGCTGCATGCGACGGTGTGCGCGAACGGGGAATTGACGCGCGACGAGTTCGAGGAAGTGCTGGGGGCGCTGGCGCGGGTGGGGCTGGTACGGCTGACGGACGCGGTGTTCGAGAAGGACGGCAAAGCGATTCCGTATCGGAAGGCGGCGTTGACGCGGGATGGGGAAGAGCTGGAGGACGAGGCTCCGCTGGAGCTGGTGATGAAGGACACGGCGGCGGCGGAGACGAAGGCCCGGAAGGGGAAGAAGAAGGCAGCGGCGAAGCCGAAAGCGGCGGGGACGGGCAAGGCTCGGAAGAAGGCGGCGGGCGGGACGAAGAAGCAAGCGGCGGGGAAAGAGGCTGCGAAGGAAGCGCCGAAGACGGCGAGGGTGGCGGCGAAGGCTTCGCCGAAGGCTGCTTTGACGGGGCCGGATTCGGGTGTGGAAGAGGCGTTGCGGCGGTGGCGGATGGGCGAGGCGAGGCGGCGCGGGGTGCCGGCGTTCCGGATTTTCAGCGATCAGACGCTGCGGGCGATTGCGACGCTGCGGCCTTCGACGGCGGCGGAACTGCTGGCGATCCCGGGGATGGGGATCAGCAATGTGGAGAAGTACGGGGCGCATATTTACCGGCTGGTGCGGTAGGGGTTGGGGGGCGGGCCTGACATTTCTTTGAGAACTCGCGGGAGGGCGGAACACTACCTATTCCTTAGGTAGTATGCGTCTTCTCCTCATCTTCGGAGTGGCGGTGGTGGCTCTTGCGCAGCCGCGTGATGCGAGCGTGGAAGCGCTTGACCGGGCGTACGCGGCGCTGCGGGCGAAGGAGTACGAGGCGGCGGTGGCGGGGTTTCGGGCGGCGCTGGAGGGTGCGCCGGAAAGTGCGCTGCGGCGGGCGGCGGTTCACAAAGATCTGGCGTATACGTACCTGAAGATCGGCGAGCCGGTGCTGGCGCGGGAGCAGTTCCGGGAGGCGATGGGGCTGGATGGCGGGGATACGCAGGCGGCGCTGGAATACGCGTTTCTGTGCTTTGAGACGCACGAGCAGGCTGCGGCGAGGCGGGTGTTCGACCGGCTGCGGCGGGGGGGAAACGCGACGGCGGAACAGGCCTTCCACAACATTGACGATCCGCTGGCGGCGGGGATTGCGCGGTGGCAGGGGGCGATCCGGATGGGCGCGGATAACTTTAGCGTTCACTATGAGTTAGCGACACTGGCGGAGCAGCGCGACGAATTGGAACTGGCGGCTACGCACTTTGAGCGGGCGTGGCGGCTGCTGCCGGACCGGCGCACGGTGCTGGTGGATTTGGGGCGGGTGTGGCGGGCGATGGGCAGAAATGCGGATGCGGGGGCGGCGCTACTGGCGGCATCGGCGGGGGGAGAACCGAGGGCGGCGGAGATGGCGCGGGAACTGTTGCCGGCGCGCTTCCCGTTCGTCAACGAATTCCACGCGGCGCTCGGGCTGGACCCGGCAAATCACGAACTGCGGCGCGAGTTGGGGTACCTGCTGCTGCGCATGAACCGGGCGGCGGAGGCGGAGGAGCAGTTCCGCATCCTGGCGCAGAACGCGCCGGAGGATCTGCTATCGGCGACGCAGTTGGGCTTTTTGCTGTACGCGCGCGGGGAGAGGCTGGCTGCGATGCCGCTGTTCGACCGGGTGCTGGCGGGGAAGGACGACGAACTGGCGAACCGGGTGCGGGCGGTGCTGCGGATGCCGCAGGTGCTGACGCCGCGGGCGGCGACGGCGGCGCCTTCGATCGATGCCAAGGTGATGGCGGAACGGAGCCTGAAGGCGGGGTATCTGAAGGACGCGCTGAAATACCTGGAAGTGGCGCACGAGGAGGATCCGGGCGATTTCGACATCATGCGGCAGTTGGGGTGGACGAACAACATGCTGCACCGGGATGCGACGGCGTGGCGGTGGTTCGAACTGGCGCGGCGGAGTCCGGACCCGACGGTGGCGGAGGATGCGGCGCACGGGTACCGGAATCTGTACGCGGCGCAGCAGCGTTTCCGGCTGACGGGGTGGGTGTTTCCGCTGTTTTCGACGCGCTGGCACGATCTGTTCGGGTACGGGCAGATCAAGGAAGAGATCAACCTGGGGCTGTTCGTGCGTCCGTATGTGAGCGCGCGTTTTGTTGGAGATACGCGGCAGACGGTGGGGGTGGGGAGTCCGCAGTATCTCTCGGAGAGTTCGTTCATTCTGGCGGTGGGCGCGGCGACGAATCCATGGCACGGGGTCACGGTGTGGGGCGAGGCGGGGAGCGCGATCAGTTACCTGAAGGGGCATATGCTGCCGGATTACCGGGGCGGCGTTTCGGCCACGCGGTCTGTGCATAGCGAGAGCCGCAAGTGGCTGGGCGAAGGCAGCGTGGACGCACTGTACATCAGCCGGTTCGACCATGATTTTCTGGTCTACGGGCAGAGCCGGGCGGGGTACAACTTCGGGCCGGTGCAGGTGCACTGGAACGCCAACCTGACGGCGGATGCGCGGCGGCAGGACTGGGCGAACTTCGTGGAGACGGGTCCGGGGGTACGGGTGCCGCTGCCGCAATCGATGTACGTTACCTTTAATGCGTTACGGGGAATGTACTTGATTGGTAACGCATCGCGACGGTCTACTTTCAACGACTTCCGTGCGGGATTCTGGTATGCGTTTACTCGCTAGCGCTTTGCTGTTCGCCTCGCTTTCCGGCGCCGCCGGACTGCCGTATTTCAGCGTGCTGGGAGACGATGCGGGGGCGTGGCCCGACATACTGGCATCGGTCGGGCTGATGAAGCAGCCGGCCGGGGTGTCGCGGATTTTCGTGGGGCGGGCGGGCGCGGCGGCGAGCGTGGAGTGGCCGGCGCGGGTGGAGCGGGGCTCGATCCTGATTCTGGAGGGCGAGTCTTCGCTGGCCGATCTGTTTGGCTTCCGGCGGTCGGGGAAGGAGCCGGTGCGGGTGCAGAGCCTGACGGACAGTCACCGGCCGGGGCTGCCGATTATCTGGGAGAAAGGACTGGAGTTACCGGTTTTCGAGTTGCCGGCCGGGGCCGAGGTGTTCGCGCGCGAGCGGTGGAGCGGCGCACCGATGCTGGCGGGCGTCCGGCGGGGCGCGGGGGCGGTGTTGTGGGTGGCCGCGCCGCCGGGCGAGCGGGGATACGAGCGCTTCCCGTACCTGCTGAATGCGCTGGGGGACCTGGGGTTGGAGGCTCCGTTCCGGGCGTCGCGGCTGTGGGCGTTTTTCGATTCGGCGTACCGGTCGCGGGTGGATGTGGAGTATTTCGCGGCGCGGTGGCGGAAGGCGGGGATTGCGGCGCTGCATGTGGCGGCGTGGCACAATTTCGAGCCGGACGCGGAGGGCGACGCGTATCTGAAGCGGCTGATCGAGGCGTGCCATCGCGAGGGGATTCTGGTATACGCGTGGTTCGAACTGCCGCACGTGAGCGAGAAGTTCTGGGCCGAGCATCCCGAGTGGCGCGAGAAGACGGCGATGCAGCAGGACGCGCAGTTGGACTGGCGGAAGCTGATGAATCTGACCAACCGGGAGTGTTTCCGGGCGGTGAGCGCGGGGGTGCGGAGCCTGATCGGGAGGTTCGATTGGGATGGAGTGAACCTGGCGGAGCTGTACTTTGAATCGCTGGAGGGCACGGGCAATCCCAGCCGGTTCACGCCGATGAATGGGGACGTGCGGGCGCTGTTCCGGAAAGAGGGCGGGTTCGACCCGGCGGAGATATTCTCCACGCGCAAGGACGAGGAATCGCGGCGGGCGTTTCTGGAGTTCCGGGCCTCGCTGGCGCGGCGGATGCAGGAGGAGTGGCTGGGAGAAGTGGAGCAGAGCCGGCGCGGCAAGCCATACCTGGATCTGGTGTTGACGCATGTGGACGACCGGCTGGACACGGGGATGCGGGATGCGATTGGGGCGGATGCGGCGCGGGTGTTGCCACTGCTGGAGAGCCGGGCGTTCACGTTTCTGATTGAGGATCCGGCGACGGTGTGGAATCAGGGCGCGGAGCGGTACGGCGCGATTGCGGAGCGGTACCGGGCGCTGACGCCGCGGCAGGACCGGCTGGCGATCGATTTGAACATTGTGGAGCGTTACCAGAATGTTTACCCCACGAAGCAGCAGACGGGTACGGAACTGTTTCAACTGGTGCACCGCGCGTCGGCGAGTTTCCCGAGAGTGGCGCTGTACTTCGAGAATTCGCTGCTGCCGCCGGACTTGAAGCTGCTGCCTTCGGCGGCGGCGGTGGTTTCCCGCATGGAACATCTGGGCGATAAGACGGTGGTGGATTCGGTGGGGGGCGTGGGGATTCCGTGGAGCGGTGGGGCGCGAGTGGACGGCGAGGCGTGGGGCGCGCAGGATGGCGAGACGCTGTGGCTGCCGGCTGGTCCGCACGCGGTGGAGCCGGTGGCGGCGACGGAAGGCGTGCGGTTGACATACCTGAATGGCGAGCTGAAGAGCGCGCGGGCGAGTGGCGCGAAGACGCTGGAGTTCGCGTATGAAGCGGGCGCGCGCGCGATTGCGATTTTCAATCGGACGCCGCGGCGGGTGCAAGTGGACGGGGTGGAGGAGGCGCTTTCCCTGGCGGGACCGATGACGCTGGTGCTGCCGCGCGGTCAACATGTCGTGACATTGACAACCGATTGAGTTAGGATTACGGATGGCAAATGACGGAAGTCGCGTTGCAGCAGACGCCGGAGATACCGGATAAGCTGTATTTCAAGATCGGCGAAGTCAGCGAGCTCCTGGGTGTGGAGCCGTATGTTCTGCGTTATTGGGAAGGCGAGTTCCCGGTTTTGTCTCCCAAAAAGAGCGGCACCGGACACCGGCTGTACCGGCGCAAAGATGTGGAACTGCTGCTGCGGATCAAGCACCTGCTCTACGAGAAGCGGTTCACGATCGAGGGCGCGCGGCAGAGTCTGCACACCGAGGCAAAGGCGCCGAAGGCAGTGAAATCGGCGCGCACACCGAAGCGGGTACAGGCGGAGCTGTTTGCGGAGGATCCGCTGCCGGATATCCGGCGGGAACTCAAAGAGATCTTAGAACTACTAATGTAGTAGTTAGGCGACTGGGCGGGTTAAGACTCACCCATGATGGTGTCATAGATACGGTCGAGGTCTTCGGCCGAGTAGTATTCAATTTCGAGTTTCCCTTTTCCCTTCGCGCCCTCTTTGACGTGGATGCGCGTTCCCAATTTCCGTTCCATCTCCTGAATGGCGGCTTTTACGTTCGGGTCAATTCTGACTTCATCGACGTGTTTGGGTTGTTTGGGGTCGGTCATTTTGGCGCAGACGCGTTCGGTCTGGCGGACGCTCCAGGCGCCTTCGGAGGCTTTGTCGGCGACTTCGCGCTGCATATCGGCGGTGGGGAGGCTGAGGAGGCAGCGGCCGTGTCCGGCGCTGAGTTTGGCGTCGGAGATCATCTGCTGGAGGTCCTGGGGCAGTTGGAGGAGGCGGATGAGGTTGACGACGGTGGAGCGGTCTTTGCCGGTGCGGAGGCCGATCTGTTCGGCGCTGAGATTCAGCTCGGTGGACATGCGGGCGAAGGCGGCGGCGGTTTCGATGGCGTTGAGGTCTTCGCGCTGGATATTCTCGATCAGGGTAATTTCGAGGAGGCGGTCTTCGGGGATTTCGCGGACGACGACGGGGACCTGGTCGACTCCGGCGAGTGTGGCAGCGCGCCAGCGGCGCTCGCCTGCCACCAACTGGTAGTGTCCCTCGAACTTACGGACCACCAGGGGTTGGATGATGCCGTTGCTGCGGATGGACTGCGCGAGTTCGGCCAGGCGTTCGGGCTGAAAGACGCGGCGGGGCTGAAGGGGATTGATCTGGATCTCGTGGATCGGGATGAGGAGCGCGGCTTCGCTGGGTGGAGCGGGGGCGGCGGGTTCGGG
>CAIRBY010000118.1 GCA_903876865.1 uncultured Acidobacteriia bacterium | reverse complement strand
TACAAATCCTCCACGATCGGCGCGATCGATGGCTGGAAATCGCCGGTGCTGCTGATCCAGGGCGACGACGACCGCAACGTGGCGTTCCAGCAGATGACCGGACTGATTCAACTGCTGCGACAGCGCGACGTCTACTACGAACTCATCGTCTTCCCGGATGACGTGCACGAATCGCTGCTGCACAGCCGCTGGATCTACACGCTCGGCCGCATGGAAACGTTCGTCCACAAGTACCTGGGCGAGGCGCCGGCGAGCGGCAGCAAATAAGACGCACGGGTTCGAACCCAAGAAGGCAGAGCCGCGCGGTGCGCGGATCGGCTAGTGTATCTGGATAGGAACAGCGGCGAAAGGGCGCACCGGGCGGTATGCGAGCGAACACGCGATGGGACTCGGTGGCAGGCGGCGCTGAAATTGCGCGGGTGATGACGCGGCGTTCCCTGCTGGGCGGAGTGGCTGCCACTGCGATGGCGCGCGCGCAATCGAAAGCGCCCGCCCGCGGCAGGCCGAACTTCCTCTTCATCCTGGCGGACGACCATGCCGGGTACGTGCTCGGCTGCGATGGCAACCGGTTGGCGACCACTCCGAACCTGGACCGCCTGGCCGGCGAGGGCACGCGTGTCCGCGCCCATCACTGCAACTCCCCGGTCTGCACTCCCTCGCGCCAATCTTTCCTGACGGGCCAACTGCCGCATGCGGCGGGCGTGACGCTGCTGGGCACTCCGCTCGCCGCGGACAAACCCACGCTCGCCAAACAGTTCCAGAAGGCGGGCTACCAGACCGCGGTCTTCGGCAAGATGCATTTCAACCGCGCCGCCGAACCCGGGCTGCACGGCTTCGACGTGATGCTGACCGAGGGCGAGATCACCAAGGCGTGGAATGCGGAAGTGAAGCCGCGGCCGGTCCCGGCGGAGATCCGCACCAAGCCGGCTGCGTGGCGGCCTTTTCAGAACCCGGCGCGCGTCTGGCTGAACGCGGACAAACTGCCCTTCGCGCGCAACGACGCCGAGATGCGCGGCACCTACATCGGGCGCAGAGTCTCTCAGTATCTGGAGGAGAACCGGGCCAAGCCGTTCGCGCTCTGGGCCAGTTTTCAGGAGCCGCACTCGCCGTTCGATTTCCCGCTGGAAGACCGCGCCCTGTTTCACGAGAAGCGCTTTGAACCGCCGCGCGTGGGACCGGAAGATGCCTGGCAGGTTCCGCTGATTTTCCGCGACCTCTCCGCGGAGGATCAGCGCGGCATCATCGCAGCCTACTACACTTCGGTTGCGTTCCTGGACCGCAATATCGGCCGGGTGCTCGATACGCTGCGCCGCCTCAACCTGGAGGAGAACACCTACGTGATCTACATGGCGGATCACGGCTACGATCTGGGCCAGCACGGCAGGTTCGAGAAGCACTGCGGGTACGACCCGGCTCTGCGCGTGCCTTTGATGATGCGGTGTCCGGGCCGGATCCGGCGGGGCGTGGTGGCGGACCTCACTGAACACGTGGACGTCTCCGCGACCATCTGCGACATGATGGGCCTAAACCCGCTGCCGGTGATGCACGGCCACAGCCTGCGCC
>CAIRBY010000117.1 GCA_903876865.1 uncultured Acidobacteriia bacterium | reverse complement strand
GCCGAATTCTTGGCCCCGATCACGGCCACATCGTGGTTGTAATAGGGGTGCGGCTCCTTATAATAATGCAGCACCTTGTCTAACTCTTCACCCGGCACGTGGAGTAAGTTGGGCACATCGTAGTAACCCGTGGAGAGGACGATCTTGCGCGCGGAATAGACCCGCTCCACCCCCAGCCGGTCCGTAGTGAAGACCTGAAACGCATTGTCTTCTCCCGCGATCCGGTCCACCCTTTCGTACTGCCGTATGTTCAGCTTGTAGTGTTCCGCCACCTTGCGGTAATACTTCAGAGCCTCGGTGCGGTTGGGCTTGTCATTGAGGCTGGTCATCGGAATGTCACCGATTTCCAGCAGTTCCGGCGTGGTGAAGAAAGACATGTTGGTGGGGTAGTTGTAGATGGAGTTCACTACACAGCCCTTATCCAACAGCACGGTCCTGACACCGCGCTGCTCCAACTCGATGCCGCAGGCGAGACCGGTCGGTCCCGCCCCCACTACGATCGCGTCAAAACACGCGGATTCACTCACAGTTTGCTCTCGACCTCGGCATAGACCGCGGAGAGCGCGCCATCCAGCGCCGCCGCATCCTTGCCGCCGGCTTCGGCCATATCGGGACGTCCGCCGCCTTTGCCGCCCACTGCCTGCGCCACCGCGCTCGCCAGTTTACCCGCATGCACCTTGGCGGTGAGGTCCTTGGTCACGGCGGTGATGATGGCGACGCTGCCCTCTTCGGCAGCCGCCAGCACGACCACCGCGGACTTCCACTTGTTGCGCAGCGCATCGGCCAACTCGCGCATCTGCTGACGGTCCATGCCATCCAACCGCGCCGCCACCACCTTCACGGTGCCGAAGCTGCGCGCCTGCGATTCAATCGAACCGACCGCCGCCTGCGCCAGTTTGCTCTTCAGTTGCTCCACCTGTTTTTCGAGCGCGCGCTCCTGCGCCAGCAACTTCTCGACGTGCTCGATCAGGTCCGGCTCGCCGACCTTGACCATCTCCGCCAGGCGGCGCACCGCTCCCGTGGTTTCCTGATACTGCCGCAGCGCGCCCTCGCCGGTGACGGCTTCGATGCGCCGCACTCCGGCCGCGATGCTGCCTTCATAGACGATCTTGCAGACGCCGATATCGCCGGTGCGGGTGACGTGCGTGCCGCCGCAGAGTTCGCGGCTGAAACCGGGCACGGAGACCACGCGGACCTCGTCTCCATACTTCTCCCCGAAGAGCGCCATGGCGCCCGTAGCGATCGCCTGCTCCAGCGGCAGCACGTCCGTGTGCACGCCGGTGTTCTTGAGGATCTGCTCGTTGGTGAGGCGCTCGATCTCTTCGATCTCGGCGCGGTCCAAGCCGGCATAGTGCGTGAAATCGAAACGCAGGCGGCTCGGATCCACCACGCTGCCCGCCTGCTTGACGTGCTTGCCCAACACCTGGCGCAGAGCGGCGTGCAACAGGTGAGTCGCAGTGTGATTGCGGCGCGTGGCTTCGCGCAGGGGCGCGGCCACTTCGGCGCGGAGAATGTCATTGACGTCGATGGGTGCGTGCGCGGTGATGCGGTGCACGGTGAGGCCGGGAACGCCGGGGAAGGTGGTTTCCACCTCCGCGACCTTCTCACCCGCGGCGGAATACAGGTCGCCGTGATCGCCCACCTGTCCGCCTGTCTCGGCGTAGAAGGGCGTCTGGTCCAGCACCAGTTCCGCAGTCGCGCCGGCGGCAATGTGGGTCACCGCCTG
>CAIRBY010000116.1 GCA_903876865.1 uncultured Acidobacteriia bacterium | reverse complement strand
TGGCGTCGGACATGAACTGCTGCGGCAGACGTTGGGCACGCTGCGGGGCTTGGGGTGTTCGGCGGCGAGCCTCACGGTCACGGCGTCCAATGACGACGCAGTCGGGTTGTACGAGCGCGTCGGCTTCGAGACGATCCACCGCTTCTGGGCCTACGTGTGGGAAGGATTCTGAGGGGCCCTATTCTTCGGCGGCTTCGAGAACGGATTCGTTGAGCACGGCGAGGGCGGCGGCGGCATCTTCCGCGCCGACCTGCAAACGCATGCCGCGGGTGAGCGGCCAATCCAGGCGGGCCATATTCACATCGGCCAGGAAGCACTCGATGCCGGCCGAATCCAGACAGCCCTGCGCCAGCAGAGCCTCGGCCATATCTCCGAACGTGCGTATGGTGACGAGCGCTCCCGGATCGTTGCTGGGCATACAACGATCATACTCTCGCGCTGGGCGCGGGCGTGGCTAATTCACGCCCTGCATCAATTTCACGGTGGGCTTGATCATGATCGCCAGCGCGATTGCGGCGACGATACTGAACAGAGCAACCGAACCGAACAGGGTGGGCAGCGGCATGGAGCTGTACATCGACGCAGCCTTCCCGGCCAGCCAGTTGCCGATGCTGATGGAGAGGAACCAGATGCCCATCATGAAGCCGCCGGCACGCGCCGGAGCGAGCTTGCTCATGGCGCTGAGACCGACCGGGCTGAGGCAGAGTTCGCCCATGGTCTGCAGGAAGTAACAGGTGGTAAGCCACCAGACGCCGACCTGCGCACCACCCACAACCATGGCGGCCGCCGGCACCATCACGACGAAGGCCAGGCCGCCGAAGACCAGGCCGACCGTGAACTTGGTCGGGCTCGAGGGCTCGCGCTTGCGCAGCGCCATCCACAGCCACGCGAAGACGGGCGCGAAGACGATTACGAACAGAGGCTGCACGAACTGGAACCAGCTGGCAGGGAACTCGTTCTGGCGCAGAATGCTGGCGACGAAAGCGGGCACGTGGCGGTCGGTACTGCGCTCCGCAAAGAGACTGAGCGATGAACCCGCCTGCTCGAACGCCGCCCAGAAGAGCGCAGAGGAGATGAACAGCACCAGAATCGCCGAGGAGCGTTTGCGCTCCACAGGGGTCCAGTTGCCGAAGAAGATGAGCCACGAGAAGACCACCGCGGCGATGATGAGCAGGCACCAGCCAAGGCCATCGGAGATGGTGCTGGCATCGAGTTTGTACACACCGGCCGCTCCCAGACCCGCAATCGCCGCCAGGATGCAGATACCGGCGGTGAGCGAGCGGATGGCTGTCTTTTTCTGGCGCGCGTCTTCGGCGGGGTTCTCGCTCTTTGCGGGATAGAGACCCGCGGTTCCCAGGTACTTGCCGAGGAAGACGTATTGCAGCAGGCCGAGCAGCATGCCCGCGCCGGCGAGGCCGAAGCCCAGCCGCCAGCCGAAGTGCTCGCCCACGTAGCCGCAGAACAACGGGGAGATGAGGGCGCCAATATTGATCCCCATGTAGAAAATGGAGAAGCCGGAATCGCGGCGCGGATCGCCCGGTGCGTAGAGTTGCCCCACAATGGTGCTGACGTTGCCCTTCAGCAGTCCCGTGCCGAGCACGAGCAGCGCGAGGCCGAGGTAGAAGAAGGCTTCGCTGGGCACCATCAGGCAGAACTCGCCGGCGGCGATGAGGATGCCGCCATACATCACGGCACGGCGCTGTCCGGTGAAGAGATCGGCAATCCAGCCGCCGCCCAGGCACATCAGATAGGCCATGGCGGTATAGAGTCCGTAGACCGAACCCGCCTTGGAATCCCCGAACCCGAGCCCGCCTTTAGCGATGCTCGAGGTCATGAAATAGATGAGGATGGCGCGCATGCCGTAGTAGCTGAAGCGCTCCCACATCTCAGTGAAGAACAGAGGAGCCAACCCGCGAGGGTGGCCGAAGAAGCGAGTGTCCGCACGAGCGGCGTCTAAGGAGAGATCCGAGGAAGCCATAGTTGATCCGGCATGGACAGTGTATACGGATGCGCGGGGCTATGGCAAACGGGACGGTTGGAGTGTCTGGCTAGAGGTCGCGTCTTTCGACAATTCGTGGAATGTCCCGACTCCCGCGCGCGATGGTCACGACCTGTACCGGATCGGTCTCCGATTTGTACAAAATTAAATATTCCCGTATTGGCCAAAACCGAATCGGAGAATCTCCTGCCAGGTCTTCACGTGCGTGGCCAGCGCCTGGATTGCGAGCCAGAAATCGGAACGCCTCCACGAACTCAACCATCATCTGGCGGGCAATCCGATGACCGGCTCGTTCCCAGTAGTATTCCCGAATCTGTACAAGGTCCTGTTGAGCGGTCGGCGTAAGAATGTAACGGCTCATCCCGCTTTGCGCTTAGCTTCCCGGGAATCGAGGTCGTCGATCAGAGCTTGCATGAAGACTTCGCCATCGACTCCTTCCCCTCGTTCCGCCTCGGCAAGACCCTGGTCGATGCGGTTGCGGAGTTCTAGAAGTTGGGGGTTGATGGACTCGTCCTTTGGTTTCATGGCAAGAAACACTCGACTGCCTTGAGGCTAGCGAGCTCCGACTCAGGTTGTCAACCCAAAGCCGATAACGGGGCTACCAGGACTGAGCGGTTAGGACTGGCCGTTAGAACTTGCCGAGTTCCGCGGCCAGGGCTTCGAGACCGCGGCGGCGGTAGAGATCGGTGAGGCGCTGCTCTTCGGCGGAAGGCGGCAGCACTTTCAAGAGCATCGCGTTTTCCAGGTTCTGGCGGTTCGGCACCCAGATCTTGCCATCGGCGAACTCCACCTGACTCACAAAGCCCACCATCTTCTGCACATTCACCGGCTGCCCCTTGACGCTGAAGTTGAGCGTGCTCTGCTGCTGCAGGCGCGCATTCTGTCCGGGCGGCAGAACGAGGTCGCTATCGGCTGAGGGCAGCGATCCGGCCATATACTGCTTGCCGGACGGATCGCTCACGATCCAACCCATCTCCACATATTTCACCGCCTTGCTCCCCTGATTGCGCACTTCGATCAGCGGGGCGTGCGCCTCGCTGCCGGCGATCTGCGCGGTGCCGCTCAAGGGCTTCACGGGAGAATCGGGGAACTGCAGGAACGCGAAATTCTCGCTGCGTTCGGGAGCCGTGGTGGCGGCGGTGGTCACCGCGCGCCCGGTCCGCTTCACGGTTACGGCCAGTTGCGACACTTCGCTCTGGCGCGCCAGACTGCTCAGCATTTCCCGTTGCAGCGCGGGCTTGCCGCCCTGCGCCAAAACGCGTTTGAAATGCTCGCGATCACGCTGCGCTTCCATTTCACAGGCCGTCATGATGCGGCGCGAGTTGAGCCGGTCGGGACCGAAGAAGCTCAGATCCTGGAAGAGCACGCCGTCCACATCCACCTGCACCAGCGGACCGCCGGAAACCTGCGACGGACGCATCAGCTGCATATCGATGCGCACCTGAAAAGTCTCCCCCGGACCCACATTGAGGCTGGGATAGGTCACGGAGCCCTTGCCGCCGAGCGTCACTTCCTGCGCGACCACGCGCAGCGTGACCCCGTGGACCCGGTTGGCACCGTTGTTGCGCAGCGTCGCGGACATGTGCAGATCCAGCGCCAGCGCCGCGCCGCGCGCCGTGGCGCGGGAATCGGCCATGGTAAGCGATGTCAGCGAAAGCGGGCAGTTGGGCGGCAGATTGATATTCACCGCGCCCGGCGGGATCGCCGAATCCTGAGCCAGCACGCTTGCCGCGCTCAACAACAGAGTGGCCGGCAGCAGTAATTTCACGTTACTCCACATAAACTTTTGTCATCGTCACGTTGCCCGTTTCGGGGTCCACGTAGCGAGCTCCCATACTTCCCTGCGCATTCACCGAATAGGTCACATCGCGGGCGCCAGTGGAATTCATCAGTCCGAAAGTCTGATCTCCCACCCGGCGTTGCACCCCCTTCGAAGTAGCCTGCACCACCGCTTCGGCGGCGCTGACCGGCGCCGCGTGCTGCAACACGAAACCCGCCACCAACACCGCGAGCACACCGCCAAAAGCCAGCATGGCGCGCGCCGCACCGAAGAGCGGGACGGACAAAGGCGAAGCCTGCGCCGCGTTCTCCCGCACACACGCTCCAGCCACCAGCCCCAGATGAATATTGGCGCGCATCTCCGCTGCGATGCGGTTCCACGGCACTTCGGGGATCTGGCTGAGTTCCGGCAGAATCTCCCGCATCTCGGCATACGCGGCCACTTCATCGCGGCAACTGGGGCAGCCCTTGAGGTGGCGCGCGGTCTTCCACCGCGCCACCGGACCCAGATCGCCGGACGCCTGCAATGCCAAAATTTCCTGACTCGGATGCTTCATGATCCTACCGCTTCCTTCCGTCCATATACTTCCGAAACTTGGTGCGCGCGTTGGCGATGTGCGACCGCACGGTGGCCTTGGAACAATCCAGCCGCCGCGCCACTTCCTCCGCCGGCAAGCCTTCCACGTCGCGCAACATCAAGGCTGCGCGCTCGCGTGGACTCAACAGGCGCAGCCCATCTTCCAGATACTCGCGATGCTCCCCGCGCAGCAACTCCTGCTCGGGGCTTTCCGCGTGGCTCACAGGGGCGTCGTCCAACTCGCAGAAGGTGGCGCGGCTGTTGCGCCGCAGGAAATCGATCGCCGTATTGGTCGCGATGCGCGAAAGCCAGTGCGCCGCTTTTTGATCGTCTTTGAGCTGTTCCTGATGCTGCAACGCCTTGATGAAGGTCTCCTGGGTAAGATCCTGCGCATCCGCGACGTTCCCGACAATTCGGTAGATCTGGATAAAGATCCGCCGCATGTGCTCGGAAACAAAGCGGTTTTGCCGGTCCAACAGTTCCAGGCCTGGCTCCAGGGCTTCGCTCATCTGGCTACTTAAGACAATTCTCACGCGCTTCCTACTACCAATGACGAGGAATTGCGCAAAACGTGGAGGCGAAGGCGCGTGCCCCACGCTAGGAGTATTCTACCCCGCCCCCGGGCGGCGGTGGAAAATCTGCAAAGGAGCACCCCCACGAAGGGGTGCTATCGGATAAGATGAGGGCGGTTGAGGAAATTGGCGCCATGAAACTTGCAGAGAGAATGTCCCGGATCGGCGTGGAATCGGCCTTCGACGTCCTGGTCCGCGCCCGCGCACTCGAAGCGCAGGGCCGCAGCGTGATCCACCTGGAAATCGGCGAGCCCGATTTTCCCACTCCGGCCCATGTCATTCAGGCCGCCAAGGACGCGCTGGACCAGGGTTGGACGCATTACGGCCCCACACAGGGGTTGCCCGATTTGCGCACCGCCATCGCCGCCCACATTTCGCGTACGCGCGGCATCAACGTGGGTCCGCAGCATGTCTCGGTGGTCCCCGGCGGGAAGCCTATCATCTTCTTCCCCATGATGGCGCTGTTGGAACCGGGCGACGAAGTCATTTACCCGAACCCGGGATTCCCGATCTACGAATCCATGATCCGCTTCCTGGGCGCGACTCCGGTCCCCCTGCCTCTCGAAGAGAGCCGCGGCTTCTCCTTCGACCTGAACCGCTTCGCGGACCTGCTCACCGACCGCACCAAAATGGTGGTGCTGAATTCGCCGCAGAACCCCACGGGCGGCGTGATCCCGCGCGAGGACCTGAAGGCAATCGCGGACCTCTTGCGCGAGCGCGACGTGATGGTGCTGAGCGACGAGATTTACTCCGAAATCTACTACGACGAACCGCCGGTTTCGATCACGGCATTCCCGGGGATGCTGGAGAAGACGATCATCCTCGATGGCTTCTCCAAGACCTACGCGATGACCGGATGGCGCCTCGGATACGGCGTGATGCCGGAGTGGCTGGTGGATGCGGTCAACAAGCTGATGGTGAATTCCAACTCCTGCACCGCCAGTTTCACGCAGCGCGCCGGAATCGCGGCAATCAATGGCCCCCGCCAGGAGGTAGACGCGATGGTGAGCGAATTCCGCCGCCGCCGCGACGCGTTCGTGGCCGGATTGAACCAGATTCCGGGCTTCCACTGCGCACTGCCACGGGGCGCGTTCTACGCCTTTGCCAACGTGAAGGATACCGGGATCAGTTCCAAGGAACTGGCGGACTACCTACTCTACGAAGCGGGCGTGGCTGGCTTGAACGGCGGCGCGTTCGGCGAGTATGGCGACGGCTACATCCGCTTCAGCTATGCCAACTCGCTGGAGAACCTGCTGGAAGCCGTGGCGCGCATCCAGAAAGTCTCCGCGCACTGGACGGCTCCGGTAACCGCATAATTCTTCGCCGGCCGTGAGCCGTTTGGGCGCGGCATCCCGTTCGCTGTAGTGAAAGGGATGTCATGAAACTCAAATTCGCAGCCTTCGGTCTGCTCGCCGCGGCGTACGCGGCTCAAGCGCAAAGCTACACCATCAACACGCTCGCCTTCGGCACTCCGCCAATCGGAACCGACGCGAGCGCAATCTCTCTGGAAGCCCCCGCGGCGATCGCCTTCGACTCCTTCGGCGAGTATTGGGTCGCCACCGCCACCCAGGTATTTCGTATCAATCCGTTCTCTCACACCATCGATTACGTCGTCGGCACCCCAGTCCTCGGATACAGTGGCGACGGGGGCCAGGCATCGGTCGCGCGCCTCAATTATCCGCGCGGATTGGCGATTGACGCCACGCATAATCTCTACATCGCCGATAGCGGCAACAACTGCGTCCGAAAAGTGAATCCGTTTACCGGCATCATCACCACCTTCGCGGGCGGCAACATTATTTACGGTGGCGGCCTCGGCGACGGCGGACCGGCCATTAACGCCAGTATGCTTGGGCCGCAGGGTCTGGCGTTCGATAACCTGGGCAACCTGTTCGTGGCCGACACGTACGACAACCGGATTCGCAGAATCGATGCACTGACCGGCGTGATCACGACGATTGCGGGCAACGGCAGCTTTGGTGTGGCGCCAGACGGCTCTCTGGCGGTGAGTTCGTCCATGTCCGGCCCCCGAGGCCTGCTGTTTACCAACACCAACACCCTCTACTACACGGATGGGTACCGGCTGCGGACGCTCACGAATACGGTGTCTGGCCAGACCTTCAGCACGGTCGCTGGAATGGAACCGATCTTTGACATAAGCAACAACATCCTAAACGACTCCATCGATCCAACCCACCCGAAAAACAGCTTTATCGGCCCGGCGGCGCAACTCGCGCTGGACTCGAGCGGGAGGATTTGGATCGGCAGCGACCACGGAGTATTCATCTATAAGAGCGGGCTCATCGCCGGCTTCGACAACGGGAGCTTCGAGTGGGGCATTGGCGTGGACGCCGGGCAAAACGTCTACCTCATATCGCCCTACGTGTACTACGTTAGAAAATACACCCTGAACGGCACCGTGACCGGCATTGTTCCCAACGGAACATTTTCTAATGTTGCGGGCAACGGCAATCGCTTCTCCAGCGCGGACGGCAGTACCGCTTTGCAGACGCAAGCCCGCGTGCGCGGGGTTGCCACGGATACCGACGGAACCGTCTACTTTCAGGAAGGCAACAGCCTCATCCGAAAAATCGATCACACGACCGGGCTGGTGTCGACCATCGCCGGCAATGGCACCTCTGGCTGGGCACCCGATGGCACGCTCGCACTCAACCAGCCGCTGCTGAGCACGGGAGTCATGAAAGCGGACGGAAAGGGCCACCTCTATCTGGCTGCGCTGGTCGGCGACCACGCAACCGGCGTGCGCCGCATCGATCTCGCGACCGGCATCATCAGCACGGTTTGGGCCAACGGCTACCCCTGGGACATGGCCTTCGACCGGGCAGGCAATCTATATTTCTCCGAATTCAATCCGGCCACGGTGTTTCGCGTGGACGCGGTTTCGCTGGCCGTCACGACGTTCGCCGGCGGCGGCGCCGGTCCCGTTCCGGGCGATGGCGGACCTGCGGTGGGCGCCTATATCTCGAGCTCGGGCGGACTGGCGCTCGATGCGCACGGCAATCTGTATATCTCCGACCAGGGCCGGATTCGCCGGGTGGACGCCACCACCGGCATCATCTCCACCTACGCAGGCGGCGGCTCCAACACCGGCGATGGAATCCCCGCGCTGCAGGCCAGCTTCTCTCCCGGGCGTCTCGCCTTTGATCTAAGAGGCAACCTGATCTTCACGGATTACACCGCGAACCAGGTCCGGCGGGTCGATCAGTTCACGGGGCTACTCACCACGATCGCCGGAACAACGGTCGGCTATGAGGGCGATGGCGGACCGGCCAAGCTCGCCCAACTCGCACTGGACTTCGGACTGGGGGTTTTGCCGGACGGCAGGATCCTCGTCCAGCAATACCAGCCATACGCCGGCGCTACGATCCGCGCGCTCACGCCGCAGCCCATGCCATTCCTGGTGCCTTCCTTCCAATCGAAGACAGACTCTTCCCCGGGAGTGCGCCAATGGACCATGCTGGTCACCAATACGGGAGTGGGCGCCGCCCTGAACCCGAGGGTGACGGCGATGACCGTCAGCACGGCCGGCGGTCCGGGCCCGGTTTCGCTCGGCACCACGGCGCCGGTCTCGATCGCACCGCAGATCAGCGCAGGCGGGACTTCGACGTTCTCCATACTCGTGAACTTCCCGATTACGAGCCCGATCACGCGCGCCACGTTGAGCGTGACACTGACGGATGATAGC
>CAIRBY010000115.1 GCA_903876865.1 uncultured Acidobacteriia bacterium | reverse complement strand
CGTGGCTTCGGTGCGCACGCCGCGCAGGCTATTGACGTAATCGAAGAAGGGCAAGGCGCACTCGGATAGGTTGGTGACTTCGGCCGGCCAGTAATTCATCTGAATGTTGATATTGGAGTGATAGTCGCTGCGCCACGGCGGGGTGTTGGAGTTGTTCCAGAGGCCTTGCAGGTTGGCGGGGAGGCTGCCGGGGCGGGAGGAAGAGATGAGGAGGTAGCGGCCGTATTGGAAGAAGAGCGCTTCCAGGTCCGTATCCGGGGCGCCGTCACGGTAGCGCAGGAGGCGTTCGTCGGTGGGCAGGTCGGGCGCGGAGCCTAAGTGGAGGGTGACGCGGCGGAAGAGTTTCTGATAGTCGGCGAGTTGTGCCGCGTGGAGGGCGGCGTAGCTCATGGCTGCGGCGTTGCGTAACTGGGCATCGATGCGGGCGTGCGGCGCCTCTCCCCGCCATGCGCGGGCACGGTCCGGGACATAGTCCGTACCTGCCGCCATGAGGATGGTGAGCGTGTCGGCGTTCTCGATGCGCAGGGAGCCATCCTCGGAAGCGGTTACCTTGCCGCCGGTGGCGATGAGTTGGATGCCGGTTTCGTAGAGCAGCCCGTTGGTGAGTTTGCCGGAGGCTGTGATGCGGGCGGCGGCCGCAGCCGGGCGCGCCCCGTGGGCGTCGCTGAATCTGAGCGTGCCGCTGTAGGCGCCGCGCCGGTCGGCGGTGTACTGGAAGACGAGCACCTGGGCGGGCGCACTGGCGAAGTACTCGCGATGAAAAGTGGCTCCATCCGCTGTGTAATCGATGGTGTGCAGGGCCGTATTCAGGTCCAGTTTGCGCTCATAATGGGTGGCTGCGCCGTGGGTGAGGTCGAGTTGCAGTTCGCCCAGATTCTGGTAATAGCCGGTATCTTTTTCATCGCCGGTCCAGAGGGAGATTTCGTTGAGTTGAAGTCGCTCGTGAACGCCATCGCCAAAGATCATGGCCCCGATCCGCCCATTACCAATCGGCAGCGCCTGGCTTTGCCAGTCCGAGGCGGGGAGGGTGTAGCGAAGCGCCAGACTCTGGCCGTTCGCCGCGGTAGCCGCGATACCGGCGGCCAATAGGATTCGGGAAAGGAACTGCATGCTATCTCCTATTGTCCCCCCATATGCGGGGAGTACGAAAGATTACGTAACTTTTTGGTAACATTTTGGCCCAACGGACTGGACTCGAACTTATAATCGGAGTATATGGCTTTAACTCTCGATAAAGCGACGCTGGAAGCGGCCCTTGTTGGATACCAGCACGAAATCAAGCGGATCGAATCCAAGATGGCGGAACTGCGCCAGGCGCTGCGCCAGACACCGGGGCGCGTCGCGGTGGAGAAGCCCGCAGCTCCCGTCAAGTCACGGAAGAAGGCCCGTCACCAGATGAGTGAAGAGGGTCGGGCTCGCATTGCCGCCGCGCAACGCGCACGCTGGGCGAAGTTGAAGAAGAGCTAGGATTGACGGGGCGGTTCAGCCGTCTTGGAGGGCGCATGTCCGCTTCGCCGGAACAGGGACACGGCGCCCAATAGAAATAGGCCCGCGGAGATCCACTGTGAGGTGTCCAGCGGGCCGCCGAGTAAGTTCCCTTGTTCGTGCACGCGGAAGAACTCCACCACGAAGCGCAGGGTCGAATAGCAAATCAGATAGTAAGCGATAACTGAGCCGTCACGATGCGGTGCGCGGATCTGGCGCAGCAGCAGGCCGAAGATGGCAAATTCCGCGAAGGCCTCGTAGAGTTGTGTGGGGTGGAGCGGGACGTGCAGCGGCACCCCCACGAGATCGTGCGCCAGCGGATTGGTAAAGGTAACCGCCCACGGGCGGGAGCATTCAATTCCCCAGCAACATCCCGCCGAGAAGCAGCCCAGACGCCCGATGCCATGTCCCAGGGCGATGGCTGGCGCAAAGACATCCGCGGTCTTCCAGGCCGGGAGCCGCGCCTGCCGCAGATACCAGATGGACACTCCCAAGGCCGCGATCAGTCCGCCATAGAAGACGCCGCCCGCCTGCAAGGTGGCGAGCGAGAAGATCTCGGCGGGGTGCTGCGTGTAATAGGGGATGTCCACCAGGAACATCATGAGCTTGGCGCCGGCGATGGCGGCAAGTCCGCAATAGGCGCCGAGGTTGGTGACCGCTTCGGGATTCAGTCCCGCGCGTGCCGCGAGGCGGCCGGCGAGCCACAGCGCGACCAGGAAGGCGAGCGCGACCAGCACCCCATATGTGTGCAGGAACGAGAGATGGAAGAGTTCAGGATACATTGGGAGCCTGCTGTTTGGAGCGCAAGAGGTCCAGCAATAACAAGCAGCTGCCGATGACGATGGCCGAATCGGCGAGGTTGAAGGTGGGCCAGTAATGCTCGCGATAGTGGACTTCCAGGAAGTCCGTCACCGAACCCCAGACCGCGCGGTCGAAGACGTTACCACCGGCACCGCCCAGAATCAGCGCCAGGCCCCACCGTGAATAGCGGTCCAGCTTACCGGTGTTCCAGAGCATGACGCCGACGAAGCAGACGGCAGCGAGCGAGAGAGCGACCAACATCAGCGTGCGCCACTCGGAGGTGGAATCGTTGAAGATGCCGAAGGCGACGCCGCGATTCTCCGAATGGACGATCTCAAAGAAGCCGGGGATGACGCGGTGGGTATCCATGGCGCCGACGTTGGCGGAGATGAACCACTTGCTCGCGCGATCCAGCGCGAAGACCACCGCCGCTGTCAGGTAGCCCCGCAGGCGCAGGCTGTTGGCCGCATCAGCCATGCAGAATCTCGCGGACCGCGCCGGCGCAGGAGCCGCAGATGGTGGCGAATTGCGTGTCCGAACCTACGTCGGAGGTGTACTTCCAACAGCGTTCGCACTTCTCGCCGGTAGCGCGCTCAACGGTGACGGCGAGGTCGCCCGATTCGGTGTGTTCCAGGGCAACTTCCGAGACGATGAACAGCCCGGGCAATTCCGAAGCGTACTGCGAAAGCAGGGTGTAGAGGTCGCCGCTGGCGGTGAGTTTCAAGCGGGCTTCGAGCGGCGCGCCGATGAGTTTTTCGTTGCGCGCGGTATCGAGGCTCTTGAGGACGACGTCGCGGACGGGCATCAACTGATCCCAATGGGCGGCCTTGGCGCGGATGCTGGCGCCGAGTCCGGCGGCGAGGTCTTCGCCTTCCGGGAAGAGTGCGATGTGCACGCTCTGGGTCTTGCCCATGTGGCCCCAGACCTCTTCGGCGGTGAAGCTCATCAGCGGCGCGAGCAGGCGGACGAGGGCGTCGAGCAGGCGGTAGAGCGCGGTCTGGGCGCTGCGGCGCGCCTTGGATTTCGGGGCGGAGGTGTACAGGCGATCCTTCAGCACGTCGAAGTAAACCGAACTCAGATCGACGGTGGTGAAGGCGTACACGGCGTGATAGACCTTGTGGAATTCGAAGTTGCGATACCACTCACGGCAGCGCACGATGAGGTCTTCGGCGCGGAGGAGGATCCACTGATCGATCTCCGCTAGTTCCCCGGCGGCGACGGAATCGGTGGCCGCGTCGAATCCCGTGAGGTTGCCGAGCATGTAGCGGAAGGTGTTGCGCAGTTTACGGTAGGCGTCGGTCAGGCGGGTCAGAATCACGGGCGACATGCGCACGTCTTCGTTGAATTCAACCGAGGCGGTCCAGAGGCGGAGGATATCGGCGCCGTGGTCTTTGATGACGGATTCGGGTTCGATGGAGTTGCCGAGCGACTTGTGCATCGCCTTGCCCTCGCCATCGAGGACCCAGCCGTTGAGCAGGCACTGGCGGTACGGCGCGCCGCCGCGCAGTCCGGTGCCGACCAGCAGGGAACTGTGGAACCAGCCGCGGTATTGATCGCCGCCTTCGAGATAGACGTCGGCGGGCCAGGGCAGGCCGAAGGTCTCATTGAGCACGGCGAGGTGGCTGGAGCCGGAATCGAACCAGACATCGAGAATGTCGGTCTCTTTACTGAACTCGGCGCCCGCGCACTTCTTGCAGGTGTGTCCGGCGGGAAGCAGTTCCGCGGCGGTGCGTTCGTACCAGATATCGGCGGTATGTTCGGCGAAGAGGGCGACGATGGGGTCCAGGATCTTACGGTCCGTAACGGGTTCGCGGCAACTTTCGCAATAGAAGACGGTGATGGGCACGCCCCAGACGCGCTGGCGCGAGATGCACCAATCGGGGCGGCTGGCGATCATGTTGGAGATGCGCTCCTGTCCCCAGGAGGGCATCCACTGGACGCGCTTGATGGCTTCGAGCGCGTTCTCGCGGAAGTGATTCAGCTCCATGCCGATGAACCACTGTTCGGTGGCGCGGAAGATGACGGGGTTGTGGCAGCGCCAGCAGTGCGGATAGGAGTGGCCGATCTTCTCCATGCCGAGCAGGGCGCCGGCTTCCTGCAAGAGGTCGAGGACGATCGGGTTGGCTTCCCAGATAGTCTTGCCGATCAAGGCGTCGGGGATGTGGCCCGGCGCGCCTTCGGCGCGGAAGAAGCGTCCCACGGCATCCACGGGGCAGTAGGTGTTGATGCCGTACTTCTGGCCGATGGCGTAATCTTCCTGGCCGTGGCCGGGAGCGGTGTGCACGGCGCCGGTGCCCTGTTCGAGGGTGACGTGATCGGCGAGGATGCCGAGCGAATTGCGCTCCATCAAAGGATGGCGGAAGACCGCGCCTTCGATGCGCGCGCCGGGGAAGGCGGCGAGCGTGGTGGGGTTGGCCCAGCCTAATTTTTCGGCGGTGACCTTGAGCAGGTCGGCGGCGACGAGATAGACATCGCCCGCGACATCCACTGCCGCGTATTCGTACTTCGGGTTGTAGGCGATGGCCATGTTGGCCGGGATGGTCCACGGGGTGGTGGTCCAGATGAGGCCGTAGACTCTGCGTCCGGCGAGCGCGGGATCGATTGCGGCCGGGTCCGTGGTGAGGGCGAAGCGCACCCAGATGGAGGGGCTGGTGTGATCGGCGTATTCGACTTCGGCTTCGGCCAGCGCGGTACGGTCTTTGGTGCACCAGTGCACGGGCTTGAGGCCCTTGTAGACGTAGCCCTTATCGAGGAAATCCACGAAGGCTCCGGCGATTACGGCCTGATACTTCGCGGACATGGTGAGGTAGGGCTGTTCCCAGCGGCCGAGCACGCCGAGGCGCTTGAAATCGGTGCGCTGGATATCGACGAACTTCTCGGCGTACTTGCGGCAGGCGCGGCGGATCTGGCCGATCGTCATCTGCGCTTTCTTGGAGCCGAGTTCACTATCGACCTTGATTTCGATGGGGAGGCCGTGGCAATCCCAGCCGGGGACGTAGGGCGAGTCGAAGCCCTCCATGGTCTTGGATTTGACCACGAAATCCTTGAGGATTTTGTTGAAGGCAGTGCCGAGGTGAATGCGGCCGTTGGCGTAGGGCGGGCCATCGTGGAGCACGAACGTGGGGCGTCCGGCGCGCGAGGCGCGAATCTGCGCGTAGAGGTTCTCCTCTTCCCACCGGGCGAGCATTTTCGGCTCCGCCTGCGGCAGGTTGGCTTTCATGGAGAAAGCGGTCTTTGGCAGATTGATCGTCTGCTTCAAATCTACGGTTTCAGGGTCCATTGGTGGGGTAAAGACTATGGTAGCAAGACGGGGGAGGGGGGAAAGTGCGGCCGATGCATTGCGGCTACCGAGGCTACCTGTCTCGTAAGAGCGGCATCACCGCTTCGGGAGTCAGGGCGGGGATGGGGGAATTGCGAAAGCCTTTGGGGTCCCGGGTTACGATGCAGTCGCAACCCGCGGCTCTGGCAGCGGCGGCGGTTACGGCAGCTTCGAAATCGGCGAAGGTTAATTGCAGGGCATCTTGGATGGCGGGGCCATCGACCGCGGCGACTCCAAAGACTCTGAGGATTGACGAGACGATGTGCTTGGCCTTGGCGTTCGCCATCTCTTTTCGGACCAGATAGTGAATGGTGGTCACGGCATGAGCGGCGAGCATGCCTTGGACAGCGCCCGTTTCGACAGCGGCCCATGCGGCGGCGCTTGCCTCCACATGCGGGCGGCGGTTCAGCAAAACGTCGAGGACGATGTTGGTGTCGAAGAGGATGCGTTTCATCTGTACTTCGCCGTGAGATGCTTGCGGTAGTCCTCGATTTCCCCGTGTTTGAGGATGCCGCGGACTGAGCGGAGAATCGGGGCGGAGGCTGTGCCGGATGCGTCCGGTTTGGCGATGGCGGCGAGGTAGGCTTCGACCATGGCTGAGACTGAGACGCCTTTACGTTTCGCGTACTGCTTTGCGCCGGAGACTACGCGACTATCGACGCTCAACGTGAGCTTTGCCATGTACGTATGATATCAGAAGAATCGTACGTACAGTGCCAGGGCGGCACAAGTCAGCGGGCAGTATGTCTCGAAGAGTTTTGTTCCAAGACATAAAGCACGTCCGGATCGCACCGATTAGAACGGTGAGACCCGGTCATTTTGCGAATGCCACAGCTTGGTGCTGTGAAGACTGCCCGGTCGCTCTATTTGTTTCCAGCGAATACCGGCTATGCGAAGATTGCGCCCCCACTACGCACTGAATTCGACAGGACACGGGATTCATTTGTAAGAGTTCCTGAGGCATCCATGCGGTTTTGCGGGCGCGAGGTTCATGGAAGCTCCCTCAAGGGCGCGGCTCGGACGGGGCGGCTCTCGCTCTTCGATAGGTTACCGTGCCAAGCGTTCCGCGATCGCATCCACGTCGAAGACGCAGCCGCCCCAGGTGCCGCCGCTGGCGTCTTGCAGGAGGGCCCAGAGGCGGGTGGCGGCGGGGAGTTGGGGGTCGGGGCGGAGGTCTTCGCGGACGGGACGGGCGGCGAGAGCGGCATCCCCCGCGGCGAAATTCACGGAGCCTTCCAGGTTGTTGCGATCGATCACGATTTCGATGAGATCGCCTTCGCGAAGTTTGCCGATGGGGCCACCGGCGAGGGCTTCGGGGGTGACGTGGCCGATGCACGCGCCGGTGGAGACGCCGCTGAAACGGGCGTCGGTGAGCACGGCGACGTGTTTACCGAAGGGGAGGTGTTTGAGCGCGGCGGTGATCTGGTAGATCTCTTCCATGCCGGAGCCGAGGGGGCCGCGGCACATGAGCACGATCACGTCGCCGGGGCGGATGGCATTGCTCTTGATGGCCGTGATGACGCCGATCTCATCCTGGAAAACGCGCGCGGGGCCGGTCATGCGATAGACACCATCGGGGCCGACGACGCTGGGGTCGATGGAGGTGCTCTTGATGACCGAACCGCCGGGGGCGAGGTTGCCTTTGGGGAAGGTGACGGTGGAGGTGAGGCCGCGGCGGTGGGCGCCGGCGGGGTCCATGATGACGTCGTCGGGATCCACGCCATCGCGTTCCAGGAGCGTGTGGCGGAGGGTGGCGCGGCGTTCGGAGTGCTCCCACCAATCGAGGGAGGCATCGAGAGTTTCGCCGGTGACGGTGAGGGCGCTGGTATCGAGCAGTCCGGCGCGGCGGAGGTGGAGCATGACTTCGGGGACGCCGCCGGCGAGGAAGACCTGCACGGTGGGGTGCATGCGCGGGCCGTTGGGGAGGGCATCGACGAGGCGCGGGACCTGGCGGTTGATGCGGGTCCAATCGTCCACGGTGGGGCGGGCGAGTCCGGCGGAGAAGGCGATGGCGGGGAGGTGGAGGATGAGGTTGGTGGAGCCGCCGAAGGCCGCGTGGGTGACCATGGCGTTGTGGATGCTGGCGGGGGTGAGGATGCGGCGCATGGGGATGCCGCGGGCTTCGAGCGAGAGGGCGGCGAGGGCGGAGCGGCGGGCCATATCGATCCAGATGGGGTGGCCGGAGGGCGCGAGGGCGGAGTGGGGCAGGGACATGCCGAGGGCTTCGCCGACCACCTGCGAAGTGGCGGCGGTGCCGAGGAACTGGCAGCCTCCGCCGGGCGAGGCGCAACTGCGGCAGACGGCTTCGGCGGCGGCTTCGAGAGAGATCTGGCCGTGCGCGTAGCGGGCGCCGACGGATTGGATTTTGCCGGCGTCCTCGCCGTCTTCGGGGAGGAGTGTGACGCCGCCGGGGATGAGCACGCTGGGGAGATCGCGCGCGCCGGCGAGGGCCATCATCATGGAGGGGAGGCCCTTGTCGCAGGTGGCGACGCCGAGCACGCCGCGGCGGGTGGGGAGGCTGCGGATGAGGCGTCCGAAGATGCTGGCGGCATCGTTGCGATAGGGGAGGGAATCGTACATGCCGGGGGTGCCCTGGGTGCGTCCGTCGCAGGGGTCGGTGCAATAGGCGGCGAAGGGGATGGCGCCGCGGGCTTTGAGTTCGCGGGCGGCGGCTTCCATGAGGAGTCCGACTTCCCAGTGTCCGGTGTGGTAGCCGAGGGCGATGGGGGTGCCATCGGGGGCGCGTATGCCGCCGTGGGTGGAGAGGATGAGGAATTCGGCGCCGCCGAGGAGGGCGGGTTCCCAGCCCATGCCGGCGTTCTGGGTCCAGCCGAAGAGGTCGCCGGAGGGGCGGTGGAGGAGCATGTCGGCGGTGACGGGGGCGGGTCCGGTGGGGCCGGCGGCTTTCGAGCGGACGTCGAAGAGCGAGGGGTCGGCGGAGTCGAGGATGAGGAGCGGATCGATGGGCATGCGGTCTGATCGTAACAAAGAGCGGCTATGGCGGGTGGTGGGAGGAAGAACGTCGAGACGAATCTCGACGCTGCGGACAGGAGAGTCCGCGCCACGGGTGGGGCGGGCGGTGGGAGACTGGTAGGCATGGCGAATGGCAGGGTGAAGTGGATGGTGGGATTGGTGGCGGCGGGGTGCGCGTGCGCGCAGCAGGCGCCGTTCACGCTGGATCAGGTATTGAGCGCGGCGTTTCCTTCGGAACTGGTGGCGGCTCCGGGTGGGGGGAAGGTCGCGTGGGTATCGAACGCGAAGGGCGTGCGCAATATCATGGTGGCGGAAGCGCCGGCGTATCAGGGGCGCAAGGTCACGGCGTACACGGCGGACGACGGGCAGGAGTTGCTCCAACTGACATGGACGGCGGATGGTGCGGCGATCGTCTATGTGCGCGGCGGTGCGGCGAACGGGAGGGGGGAGAATCCGAACCCGGCGCAGGATCCGGCGGGGGCGAGCGAGGATGTGTGGGTAGTGGG
>CAIRBY010000114.1 GCA_903876865.1 uncultured Acidobacteriia bacterium | reverse complement strand
GCCAATAAAGCGCCGCGTCGGGATCGCTGCCGCGCACCGATTTGTGCAGGGCGGAAATCAAATTGTAATGCTCCTCGCGGCCCTTGTCGTAAAGCGGCATCCGTCGCTGCACCGCCGCCATCCTGCTGGAGAAAACTCCCTGGACTACGCGTTGGGACGAGGCCTCGCAGCAGATCGGCATCTTCGGCCAGGGCCCGCGCGAAGGCAAGAGCTATCTTCCGCAGCGCGGCCCGCGCGGAGAGTATCAGGAAGTCTTCGGCCTCGTCACCGTGCTGCCCAACGACACCGCCGCCGATGGCGCCCGCAGCATCGTCATCTTCTCTGGCCTCACCTCGGCCGGAACCCACGGCGCCGCCGCGCTCTTCACCTCCGGCGCAGATCTGCAGAGCCTCGAAGAGCGCTTCCACCGCGAGGGCCTCACCTCGTGGCCCAAGTCTTATCAGGTGGTGGTCCGCTGCCGAGCCAGCGACGACGCGCAGCTACTCAGCTACACCTACGAGACCCACGACATCCTGACCCGCTAACCGCCCCGTGACCCAAAGTAGGGCAGGCGTTTCCGCCTGCCAACCGTTGCCGTATTTCAACCCCACACACCCTCTCGCGCCTACTTCCCGCGATACGAAATGTGCCAGATCTTCTTCCCGCCGTCGTCAGAAAGCAGCAGGCTGCCGTCGGCCAGTTGCAGCAGTCCCACCGGACGGCCCCACACCTCGGCCTTGTCCGGCGCCAGCATCCACCCCGTCGCGAAATCGCGCGTTGCGCCCGCGGGCTTGCCGTTCTTGAAGGGCACGAAGCTCAGCGAATAGCCCACCCGCTGCGCCCGCCCCGAAGAACCGTGATTCGCCAGGAATGCCCCATTGCGATACTCCGCCGGGAACTGCTTGCCGGTGTAGAAGACGAAATCCAGCACCGCCACGTGCGACCCCAGAATCACATCGGGGATCAACGTATGCGCCACCAGATCCTCCGCCTTTTCCGTGATGCGCGGGTCTAGATTCGGTCCGATGTAGGCGTACGGCCAGCCATAGAATCCGCCCTCCTGAATGTGCGTGAAGAAATCCGGCACCAGTTCGTCGCCAAGCCCGTCGCGCTCTTCCACTGTCGCCCACAACTGCTCCGTGCCCGGGTAGAAATGCAGCCCCACCGTATTGCGCAGGCCGCCCGCCACAATCTGCTGCCCCGTGCCATCCGGATTGAACCGCAGGATCACCGCGCGGTTCGGCGGATCGCCCGCCACCACGTTCGCTGACGATCCCACCGTCAGGTACATCTTGTCGCCCTTCGCATTGAACGTGACCGTCCGCGTCACATGGCCGGTGCCGTAGCCCTTGAGCGAAACCACCTCTTCGCCCGCTCCCGCCGTCATCGCCTTGCCATCGTACACATAGCGCTTCAGCGAAGTCGGCTCGGCGATGTACACGTAATTCTTCCAGAACGCGATCCCGAAGGGGCGGTCCAGATTCTCCACCAGTTTCTTCCGCTCCGTCCCCTTCAGCACCCACACCGCGCCGTTCGGCACCGTATCGCTCACCAGTACTTCGCCGCCCGGACCCTGCACCATCATGCGCGGCCGCGCGAACCCGCTGGCATATTCTTCGATCACGAATCCCTTCGGCATTCGAATCTCCGAGCCTTCCGGCCGCGCCACTACCTTCGGCGGATTCGGCGTGGTTGGCGTCGCATACGGAGCCGGTAGCTTGGGAGCGCTCTGCGACCATGCGGGACCGCTGGCCAGGGCACACAGGGAGACAACAAGAAGACGATTCATCATGGAATCTGCCGATCTTACCATGCCCCGCCGTTATTGCACGCTGCGCACCGCGCGCACGTGCAGCGCCTGCGTTTTCGGATTGTAGCTCGCGATTCCGAACCCGAAGCTCACCGTCCACGCATTCGCCGGACGGTTGAACTGCGTCGTCGCGGACCAGTACAACGCCGCCGGCGTCTCCGGGAAATACTTGCCATCGATCGAAGGCCGCGTTGCCGCCGGATCGTTCAGCGAAAACAGTTCCTTGATGCCCGGAACGCGCCAGTCCTTGTGCCCGCCCAACTCAAGCCCCGCGGCGTATTGCAGCGCCTCCTCCCAAGTCGCCGCGGCCGCGCCCTCGCTCTTCTGCCACATCAGCCCGCTGCGCAAATCGGTCACCGTGCCGTCGCCGTTGTCCACGAACGGTTCTGCCGGAGCCTTGCGCGCCGTAGCCGTGCGCACGCAGCGCGCGTGGTACGCCCGGTCGCCGCCCGCGCTCACCGTCTCGCCCTTCGGATGCGCCCCCGCGCCGCCCCCCGCATTGATCGCCCATGCCGCCGAGGGATTGTCCGCACGCTCCTCGCTCGCCCACCAGTATTGCGCCTGCGTGCGCGCAAACACCGTGGTATCGAGCGCCGGATTCAGCGCATCGTGCTTCAGAATCTGGAACAGTTCGTTGGCCCGCGGCAGGCGCCAATCCCTGTGGTCCGCCAGCGCGAGGCTCCTGCAATACGCGCCCGAATCCTCCCACTTCATCTCACCACCATCGGACTGCTGCCACATCAGCCCCGTCGCCAGGTCCGTCACCGTACCGTCGCCATTCTTCGTGTACGTCGATTGCGCGGCCGCGCACGCAATCCACAGGAGCCACAAACCGAGCCTTCTCATCGTCCCTCCGGACGGAAACTGCGCACCGTCACCTTGCCTTCGGTATCCACGAATTGGAACGTGTACGCGCCATCCGCGTTGCGGGAGTAACTCACGGACGCGCGCCCGCTCCCCGCCGCGTACTCCACCGACCGGCGATCGGGCGCCGCTACCGACGCCCCATGCAGCAGCAGCGCCACCAGCGCCGCCGCGCCCAGCAATCGAATCGTGCAGGCTCTCTTCATCCCAATCCCTCAGAACTTGATCACGGGCGACAATGCCTTGCTCTCCACCCACAACTGCGCCGGGCGGAAGGCAACCACCAGCACCTTCTGAAACTCATCCGGGAACCGCACCTGCACGGATTTGACCTCCTGCCGCGCATTGCTGTCCGCGTGGATCTCCACCGGCGCATCGTGCGCGTGGCCGTTCGGGTCTACCAGCGCCGCCATCGCCCTCTGCTGCAACAGGGCACGCACCTGCTTCGCGTCCGGCCACACCCAATTCGTGAGCGTGCTCTCCACTCCCGCCGCCAGGTACACATGCGTCGCAGCCTGGAAGCGCGCCTGCGCCCGCAGCAACTCCTTCTGCAACTGATCTTCCTTCAACGCCGCGTAGACCAGCAGGAACTCCTGCAGCGGCTTCTCCGGCGCCAGCGCCTGATGCAGCGCATCCGCGTACCCGATGAAGAGCGTCACCGAAAGATGCGTACCGTCCCGCAGCACCAGCGTCGCGCGATTGTCCTGCAACTCGTGCGCGCCCATCACCCCCGCGCCCATCGCCAGCGCCAGCAGCGCCGCGCTTCGAATCATCACCGTGGCTCCCGTCATGACCGTCCTCATTTGCAGTACGAAACCGAGGGCTGCGTGGTCGCGCCGCTGCTATTGACGAACTGGAAATTCCAGCACGCCGTCGCATTCGCGTTCTGCCGCAGCGCGAGCAGCGCCAGCAGGTCCGCGCCGAGCACTTCCTTGTACCGGATCTGGTACGTACCCGGCGCATTCACATAGCTATCGTTCCCCGTCTCATTCGTCGTGAACGCCCTCGCCGAGGTGAACTGCAGCACCTGATACCCGTCCGCCGCATCCGTCGTCAACGTCATGTTCGTGTTGTTGAACGGCGTCACCGGCGGCTGCCGGAACGGATGATACTTCGAACCCTGATTCGGCAGATCCGGACTCGGCGTCCCCATCAGGCAGTTCGTCACATACGGCGGACTGTCGGTCACGTGATAGCTGTAGCCTGCCGGCGCATTCGGCACAGTCTTCGTATTGCCGCCGCAGTTCGCGTCGCGCGTCGCCGTGGTGCCATCCGCGTCGCGATACCCGAAGATCGCGAAGCCGTCCAGCGCCCAGCCCAGCGGATGCGTGTCCCAGTAACTGGCGGGCTGATCCGC
The DNA here is from genome assembly GCA_903876865.1 of uncultured Acidobacteriia bacterium. Taxonomy (GTDB): domain Bacteria; phylum Acidobacteriota; class Terriglobia; order Bryobacterales; family Bryobacteraceae; genus Solibacter. Next base: position 6,687 of record CAIRBY010000114.1, on the reverse strand, counting down.
CATCATGCAGGTCGGCGCCGCGTGGTAATGGTAATCGTCCGCGCGCCCCGCGTGCCCGTTGCACGTGTCCAACTGCCCCAGAGCCTTGGTATCGCCGCCCGTCACGCAGCCGCCCTGCGTACAGGGATTGAAAATCGGCACGCCGTTGATCGCCACGCCCAGCGGTCCGTCCAGCACGCTCGTGGGCGATCCCGCCACCGCCGGATTCAGCGGGATCTTCCACCCGAACGCCCCCTGGAAATTCTGCGGCGTCGGCACCTGTAGATTCGTACTCGTGATCCCGTTCATCATCGGCGCAGTCGTGATCCCGATCGAACCCACGTACGCATACGTCCCGTCGCACGCCACCGTCGCCGTTCCGGATTTCGACGCGCGCATCGAGTTGCCGATGTATCCGCACCCCGTGCTCGAACCCGGCGAGGTCGTGCGCGTCGCGCCCAGCGACAGCGACGCCGATCCCAGCGTGATCGAAGCGATCGCGTCCGTCACCATCTGCCCCGTCACCTGATTCGCCGCCACCTTGAACACCGGCGACGCCGAGAGCGCGTACACCGTGTACGTGTATACCTTCAGCCCCGGCCCCTGCGAACACGGCGGATTGTATACCGTGCCCGGTCCGTCGCTCCCCACTCCCAGCGTGCCGATCAGGAAACTGTCCTTCGCCAGGCTGCTCGTGGTCGCCGGGATGCCGTAGAGCACCCAGTTCCACTTCGTCGTGCCGTCCCCCGGCAGCGTCGTCATCAGCACCGCGAACTCCCTGGTGCCCGCGGGCGCCCCGCTCCACGCCAGCGGCAGCGTGGACCCGGTGCCATCGCACGTGTAATCCACCGGCAGTGTGCCGCCATTCACGCCCACCGCGCTCGTCAGCGTGAACCCGCCGCTCGAGGTCCCGCCCGCGCTCGGCGTCACACTCGCGCTCGCCGAAGGTCCGCCCGTGCCCGCCGCATTCGTCGCCGTCACCACGCACGTGTAGGTCAGTCCGTTCGTTAGCCCCGTCACCAGAATCGGACTCGCCGTCCCGCTGCGCGCCGTCGCCACTCCGCCCGAGGTGCATGTCGCCGTGTACGACGCAATCGCCGACCCGCCGTTATTCGCCGGCGCCGTGAACGCCACGCTCGCCGTCGTATTCCCCGGCGTGACCAGCACGTTGCCCGGCGGAGCCGGCACGCCCACACTCGCCCCGCCAATCGGCAGGAACAGCGTTTGCAGCGTCACCGGCGCGCCGTTCAGCGAAATCTGCACCGCCTGATCGCCGCCCGCCACCGTAGCCGGCACCACCACATTGAACTGATACAGCCCCACCTGCCCTGGCGCCAGTCCCGCGTACTGCACGCTCGCACCCAGCCCGCCGATCGTCATCGCGAAGTTGGCGGTGAGCGCCGTCTGCCCGCTCGCCACTTGCCCTGCCACCGCGCCCTGCTTCACCGTGCCGAAGCCCGTGCCGTAGAAGATCAGCGTCTCCCCCGGCTGCGCCGGAGCCGCCGGCACCCCGGCAATCGCGCTATTCGCCACCAGCGCATTCGTCGCTCCGTGCACCGCCGCCGCGTACTGCTTCCCGTTCGCCTTGAAACTTGCAGGCGCCAGCAGCCCCGCTTCCTGCGCGTTGAGCGTCAGCGCCAGTGGCGCGCTCGACCCGCCCGCATTCGTCAGCACCACGGAAACGAAACCGCCCACCGGCACGCCATCCGGAACTTGAATGTTCACCTGCCCCGGGCTCACATAGTTGATGTACGCCGGCGTACCGTTGACCTTCACGCTGACGCCATCCAGCGCGGTCGGCGCCGTGGCGCCGTTGAAATCCGCCGTGCCCCATCCGCGAGTCGTGCCCGCCAGATTCACACCGTAGAGTTCCACGTAAGAACCCGGCGCCGCCACGCCCGCATACGCTCCGAAGGCGCTGGCCGTGATCGCGGAATTGACCGAGGGCACGGCCTGCGCGTATCCATTGGCAACCGCCGCCAGCGCAACTACAAGTACCTGGGAAAGTGCTTTCATGTCCCTCATCGCCTATGCAACATAGATACCGTGAGTCGCAGGGATTGCCTAGACTTTTTACCCTAGCCTTACAATTGGCAGAGCTCCGCCCTTGCGCTCCGGAATCCTGTCAGGTTCGGTCGATCGGGTCAGCCACGCACGCGCGGCACTCTGGCTTACGCCGCGTCGCTCAGCGGACTCTGCCAGCGGAAGAGGAAGAAATGGTGCCCGCACAACGAGCACCGGTAGGGCTGAAGGAGCCAGTGGAAAGCTCCCTCGATGGTGTTGCGGATGCCCACGCTGCGATATTCAATCGACTTGCAATGCGGACAGCGGGACGAAAACAGACTGCGGATGGCGGATACCGAGAAGCCGCGCATGGCGCTAAACTTCCACTTTTGGCGCCGCGTAATTGGAATGCGGTGCGCTCGGACGCCCCGCCAATGAGCGGCTCACTTCGCGCGCCGCCGCCACCTGCTCCGGCGTGCGCACATCCGGCTCGGAGACCTTAACTCGTTCCCTCGCTCGCGAAACCTGCCGTTTGTGCCGCTTCTCTAATCGTTTGTTCATTCGTGTCCTTTGCGCCGGCCGGGCTCTTCGCCCCAACCGCCCAATTGCGGCGCCAGAGGATGGTCGGCGGGTCGTGGCGTTTGCCCTGCGCCAGGCGACGATCCTCCCGGCGGCTCGTCCACCATAATACAGGGCCGAGCAGCTTGCTCGCTGCCGCCGGCAACAATCCGAACTCCCGCTCGATCTGTTTCCGCAGCGTCCGGATGCGCTCCGCCACTGGTTTGTTCGCCGAGCGCAGCCGGTATTCCATCGCCCACAGCGCCGCCGCATAACCATGCCGCAGCAGCTTGCTGTCCCGCCGGTACCGCTCCCGCACCCGCGGATCCGGATGCGCCTTGTGCCGCATCCAGCCTTCAAACGTGGTGCGGCAAACCCGGAACAGGCTCGGCCCGTTGCGTTCGAAATCGCGCAGGAACGCGAAGTTCAGATACTCCGTCGATTGCTCCCGCGAAATCGCCGCATGTTTGAAATTGAAGCTGTCCTGCCCGTGAATATCGGCCAGATTCACGTCGTCCAGCAACCGCCCCTGCTCTTCCATCTCCTGATGCAGCGGCGTGCCCGGCACCGGCGTATACAGCATGAACTGATGCAGGTCCGTATCGTGCGCCACCGCGTGCTCGATCTCGTCCTTGATGTTCTCCGGCGTGTGGTGCTCCAGCCCGATGATGGTCGAGCCCAGCAGCACGATCCCGTGCGACCGCAGATCCCGCGTCAGCCGCAGCGTATCCGTGCCCGCCAGCTTCGCATAATTGTTCTTCGCCGATTCCAGCCCCAGCCAGATCGTCGAAACGCCCAGGTCCACCAGTTCTTCGGACGTGTACTTGGCGATCGCATTCGCCGAAGAGAAAATGTGGAACGCCCAGCTCTTCCCCGCCGCCTTCATCCGAGCCAGCAGATCCATCGCGCGCTTCTTCTGCAACAGGAAGTTCTCGTCCATGATGAAGAACGAGTTCACCTTGCGCGTCCGCTCCGCCTCTTCCATCAGTTGATACAGTTCTTCGCCCGTCGAGTAGAGGTTGAAGATCTTCCCCTTGCCCCCGAAGAACGCCGACGTGGTGCAGAAGTTGCAACCCATCGGGCAGCCCACCGACGCGATGATCGTCGCCGTCGTATCCAGCTTGTCGGGAATCTTCACGCCCATCACGCGCAGGTCGAAGCCCGAAGTCAGTTGCGGATGCCGGATCGGCGCCGTCGTATCCTCACCCAGATACGCGCGCATCCACGCAATCCCGTCGCCCTTCACAAAGTGGTCCGCGTCCAGCATCTGTTCGATGCCCGGCAGCGCCGCCACATGGCCGCCCACCACGATCGTCGAGTGCGGCGAAAGTTCGCGCACCATCCGGCACATCTCCCGCGCCTTGCCCACGTTCACGATGATCGAAGAGATCCCGACAATGTCGTACTGATTCTCCTTCAGCTCCCGTGCAAACGTCTCGCGGGTGGGAAAATCGATCACCGAACACGGCGCCGAGATATTCTCCTGAATCATGAGAATGCCCCACGACCGGTGGAACCGCCGCACGGAGTATGCCCCCTGCGCCCGCGTCACCTGATTGTGGTACAACTCCATGGGATTAATCGCGCGGCTGCCGAATTCATCGTCCTGCGCGTAGGGGCCAAACACGGACGCAAGCAGTATGCGCGCCCGTATACCTTTGGGATGGGTCTGATTCATGGGAGTGAGATTAAGAATTCAAGGTCGAACACTCTGTTTACTGATCCTACCAGGATACCAGATTCCCCCCGCCACAGTGGGACAGGCCATCGTTTTGTGTGGCCTGTCCTGTCGGCTTGCCAGGTTTCCGTTCTCCGTGCCTGTTCTTCTCCCCGCCACAAGCTACAATTCCCGCATGCGGCTGTTTCTCTGTCTCCTCGCGCTCCCCCTCTGGTCCCAGACCTACGACCTCGTCATCGCCAACGGCCGCGTCATGGACCCAGCCACCAATCTCGATTCCGTCCGCTCCATCGGCATCACCGCCGGTAAGATCGCCGCCATCTCCCCCGCCAAACTCGCCGGACGCCGCACTCTAGACGCTAAGGGCATGGTCGTCGCCCCCGGCTTCCTCGACATCCACTCCCACGGCCAGAGCCCCGAAAACTACCGCTTCAAGGCCCGCGACGGCGTCACCACCGCGCTCGAACTCGAAGTCGGCGCCAACCCCATCGCCTCCTGGTACGCCCAGCGCGAAGGCCGCGCCCTCATCAACTACGGCGCCTCCAGCGGCGAACTCCCCGCCCGCATCGCCGTCATGCACGATACCGGCACCCTCCTCCCCCGCGACAAAGCCGTCGCCCGCGCAGCCACTGAGGAAGAGTTCCGCGACATCCTCGAGCACGTCGGCCGCGGCCTCGATAGCGGCGCCCTCGGCATCGGCATGGGCATCGCCTACCTCCCCCATGAATCGCGTACCGAAGTCCTCCGTATTTTCCAACTCGCCGCCAACCGCAAGGCCACCCTCTTCATCCACATCCGCAACGGCGGACCGCTCGAACCCGGCGTCGTCGATGCCCTTCAGGAAGTCCTCGCCGATGCCGCCGCCACCGGCGCCAGCGTCCACATCGTCCACCTCACCAGCATGGGACTCCGTGAAACGCCCCTGCTCCTCAAAATGATCCAGGGCGCCCGCGCCCAGGGCCTCGACATCACCACCGAAGCCTACCCCTACACCGCCGGCATGACCGATCTCGGCAGCGCCATCTTCGAGCCGGGCTGGCAGCAGCGCCAGGGCGGCATCGGCTTCCCGGACCTGCAATGGGCCGCCACCGGCGAGCGCCTCACCGCCGAGAGCTTCGCCCGCTATCGCAAACAGGGCGGCATGGTCGCCATCCACTCCATCCCCGAAGAGATGGTGCGCGTCGCCATGGGCAACCCCCTCGTCATGATCGCGAGCGATGGCATCCTCGAGGAAGGCAAAGGCCACCCCCGCGCCGCCGGCACCTTCGCCCGCGTCCTCGGCCGCTACGTCCGCGACGAAAAGGCCCTCACTCTGATGGACGCCCTCCGCAAAATGACCATCCTCCCCGCCGACCGCCTCGGCCTCAAGGACAAAGGCCGCCTCGCCCCCGGCGCCGATGCCGATATCACCATCTTCGACCCCGCCCGCGTCAAAGATATGGCCACCTTCGACAAGCCCGCCCAATACTCCGAAGGCATTGCCTACGTCCTCGTCAACGGTGTCGCCGTGGTCGACTCTGGCGAACTCGTCGCCGGAGTCGCCCCCGGCCGCGGCGTAAAACACTAACCGCCCGCCACCACGCGGAAGCGGCCTGACCGGTTCCCGGCCACACTGCATTGCCGGCGAAGCACGCTTCCGGCAGGTTCATGCTACGCTTCGGCCATGCTACGCTTCGGCAGCATGATTCTTCCTGCCCGGTTGTTCGTGGCGGCCGCATTCAGCCTGTGTGCCGCGTCTCCCCTCCGGGCGCAGGCGCCCCTGGAGTCCGGCCCCATTCGCCACGTGGCCGCGGGCGCCTTCGTCTACGTCGTCAAAGCCGATGGCTCCGTGGTCGGCTGGGGCTCGGAAGCGGATGGCTTCGCGGCGCGCCCGCGTTCGGCGACCGGACGGGTGACCGCGCCCATGCCCATCGACCTGCCGGGCAAGGTCCGTCAGATGGCCCTGGGCGAAACCTCGGCCTACGCCCTCCTCGAAGACCGCACCGTCATCGCCTGGGGCGCCAACGATGTGGGCCAACTCGGCAATGGAGGTCCCGCCGCGCGCAGCACACCCGGCGTCTACCCCAAGCCTTCGGTTCGTCCCGTCGCGGTGGCCGGACTCACCGAAGTCGTCCAGATCTCGGCCGCCGGACGCCATGCCCTCGCGCTACGTAAGGACGGCACCGTGTACGCCTGGGGCTCCAGCGGTGCGGTCCTTGCGGAAGCGCCCGGAAGACCCGGCGTGGCCACCGGGCCCATCCAGATCGCCGGCCTCCCGAACATCGTTCAAATCGCCGCCGCCCGCGATCACACTCTCGCGCTCTCGCGAGAGGGCGACGTCTACGCCTGGGGCGAGAACGCCGATGCCCAACTCGGCATCGAGACCACTACCTATCGCAGCGCCGTGCCCCTGAAGGTGCAGGGCCTCGGCCGTATCGTTTCCATCACGGCCAGCGGCACCGGGAATCTGGCCCTATCCGGCGCGGTGC
>CAIRBY010000113.1 GCA_903876865.1 uncultured Acidobacteriia bacterium | reverse complement strand
TTTGGGTGGTTCGCGGTAGGTTATCGGGGGGCGACAGGCCACGGAAGACGATGGCCTGTCCCACTGGAACTGGCGCTGGAGAAGGGGTATTGGGTGATCGAAGGGGCGAGGTGGGCTTTGACTGGGTTGGATTCGACGTAGGCGATCAGGGCATGGAGTTCGTCGGTGTTGCGGATCCAGTGGTCGAAGGACTCGTCCTGCCAGAAGGGTTGGCCGGTGCGGTGGAGGAGGCGGTTGGCGGCGCGGGCGGTGCGGCTTTTGAGGTACTGCATGATGGTGGAGAGTTGGGTGAGCGGGGTGAAAATGGCGTGGACGTGATTGGGCATGACGACCCAGGCGTGGAGGGTATAGAGGCGGCGGGCGGATTCTGCGTGGATGAGGGCATTGGCGACGATGGCGGCGATACATGGGTCCTGGAGCCAGAGGGGGCCGGTGCGGGGCTGATCGAGTGGGTCGTCGTGGGAGGAGAGAGAGGCGACGAAGGAGGATGAGTTGTTCCAGTGGGAGTCAGGGAGGAGCGGGAGGGAATTGGCCAGGCGCCAGGTGACGAAGACAGGGGCGTGTTCGGGGACCCAGTGGGGGAGGTGGCGGTAGGTGTAGGACATGGCACTGGTAGAGGAAGTGGGGGGATGAGGGCGGGATTCTCGGGAAAAAGGCTGGATTAGTCGACAGGCCACGGAAGACGATGGCCTGTCCCACTGGGATCGCTAGGGTTTCATGACGGCGACGAAGGAGAGGTTGCGGTAGAGCTGGTTGTGATCGAGGCCGTAGCCGACGACAAAGCGGTCGGGGATTTCGAAGCAGCGGAAATCGACGGGGACCTGGACGATGCGGCGGGAGTTGCGGTCGAGGAAGGTGCAGACGGAGAGGGAGTTGGGGGCGCGTCCGGCGAGGGTTTGGAGGAGATAGCGGAGGGTGAAGCCGGTATCGACGATGTCTTCGACGAGGAGGACGTCTTCGCCTTCGATGCTCTCATCGAGATCTTTGGCGATGCGGACGACGCCGGGGGAGCCGCTCTTGTTGGAGAAGCTGGAGATGGCGAGGAAGTCGATCTTGATGGGGGTTTCGATATAGCGGGCGAGGGCGGTGAGGAAGAAGATGGAGCCTTTGAGGACGCCGATCAATTTGAGGGGGCGTCCGGCATAGCGGGCGGAGATTTCGGCGGCGAGTTCGCGGATGCGGGCATCGATCTGCTCTTCGGTGAAGAGGATGCGTTCGATGCCGGGGGGGATGGTGGGGATCATGCGGGCACGGGCCGCTCCGCGAGGCCGTATTTGAAGATCAAGTTTTCAAAATCCTTCTGGTAGAAGACCTGGATGTTGAGGTGCGGGTAGAGTTCCCGGAGGAGGCGCACCTTGCGGTTTTTGCGGGTGACGAGGGACTGCTTCATGGTGGTGAGTTCGACGTAGAGATTGAACTCGGGGAGGAAGAAATCCGGGGTGAAGGCTTCGAGGACGGCTCCGTTGGAATCGTAGCTGACGGGAAAGCTACGGGGTTCGTATTCCCAGGCGATGCGGTAGAAATCGAGGAGGTTGGCGAACATCTCTTCACTGGGGTGAGCGAAGAGTTTCTGGCGGAGGGTGATGTTGCCGGCGGGGACGATGCCGTAGCGGGCGAGTTTGAGGCGCACCTGAAACTGGAGTTGCTGTTCGGCGGCGTGGGAGAGCAAGCCGCGTTCGGTGAGGGCGGAGGAGGTGACGGCGGCGTGGGTGAGGTCGGCCATCTGCTCCGTGGTGAGAGCTTCGCTGTTGAAGACGAGATCGAAGAGTTCGGCGGAGGCTTTGGTCTTGCCGAATTTGGCGCGGCGATCGGCGCGGGCGGCGGCTTCCAGATCGAGGAGGAGCTGACGGGCGGCGGGGCGCTCGAGGCGGTGATCGAGCATGAGGTTGCCGATGCGGACGGTTTCGGGGGCGACCACATGGATGCGCAACATGCCGGGGAAGTGGCGGCTCTGCAACTCTCCGCCGACGGCGCAGAAGACGATGTGGTGCTGGGTGGCGAGGCGGGCGAGGAGGGAGGTGACGACGCTGGTATAGGCCTTATCGGGGATGACGGTGGCTGCGCCGAACTCTTCGGCGGCGAGCGCGTGGAGGCGGGACTGGGTGAGGAGTTCGAAGCCGAGACGCTGGGCGGCGAAGCGGGCGACTTCCTCGAAACGGCATCCTGGATGACCCGAAACCGCGATCAGCGCCATGTCACAAGCTCATCATAGCGCGCAGGGCGCGGCGGGGGACAGGAGGTCTGTGTAGAGAAAGGGATCGGCGGAGTGGAGTTCGCCGGTTTGGACGGGGATGGGTTTGGAGAACATGGGTCCGGCGTAGACGAAGGTGTGGAACTCGCCGTTTTCGCCGCAGGGATCGACGGAGGCGGGGAGATCGGAGAGGAGGGCGCGATCGAATTCGCGTCCGGCGAAGGTGGGGGGGAGGATGCGGGTATCGATGCAGGTGAGGCGGGCGCGGAGGCCGGAAGCGATCATGTCGCGGGCGAGGATGGGGGTGGGGAGATCCCAGAGGGGGAAGACGGGCGAGAGTCCGGTGCCGGTGAGCTGGCGTTCGCGGTAGGCGCGAATGTCCTGAAGGTAGAGGTCGCCGAAGGCGATGGTGGCGAAGCCTTCGGAGACGGCGCGGGTGCAGACGGCGGCCATGCGGGCTTCGTACTCTTCGTTGGAGCAGGGCCAGGGGAGAGGGACCTGCCAGAGCGGGAGGGCGAGGGATTCGGCCTGGAGTTCGAGGAGGGAGCGGCGCACGCCGTGCATGGCGACGCGTCCGGCTTCTTCGTTGACGGTGGTGAGGAGGGCGGAGACTTGGAGGTTCTGCTGACGGAGGAGGTGGAGGGCCCAGGCGGAATCTTTACCGGAGCTCCAGGAGAGGAGGAGTTTCTTCACGGGGAGAGATAAGGCTCCGCTCCCTGACGGCGGCGGCCCGGAACGGGAGAGAGGTTCCGGGCGCGATTCCGTCAGGGGAACGGAACGGAGTTGCTTTATGCGGTCTGGAGGGCCTGGGCCTGGACGCGTTCGGCGCGGGCGACGTAACGGGTGAGCCAGGCGTGGAGGCCGAAGAGGGCGCCGGAGAAGAGCAGGTCCGAAGCGAGGGTGCGGCCGTAGAAGGGCAGCGCGGCGGCGTAGCACTGCATGACGCC
>CAIRBY010000112.1 GCA_903876865.1 uncultured Acidobacteriia bacterium | reverse complement strand
GTGTTGATCGCCGGCGGCGCTTCGGTGACCGTCACCGTCTCGCTGATATCGCCCACACTCAGCACCACATCCACGCGCGCCGTATCGTTGACCTGCAGCACGATGTCGCTGAGGCTGGCCTTCTTAAAACCAGTTGAAGAGACTTCCAACGTATACTTGCCGACCGGCAGAAACTCCAGGCGGTATTCGCCAGCCGAGCTGGAAGGCCCGGTGCGGGTCATGCCCGTGTCCGCGTTGCGGGCCGTAACCTGAGCACCGGCAAGAATTGCCCCGCTCGGATCCGTCACCGTGCCGACGATGGTCGCCGTCGTGATCTGCGCCACTGCTGCAAAGGGAAGCGCCAAGAATAGCGCGAGAGATGCAAAATGCCTGTTTCGAAGGAAAAACGAACTGCCGATCATGAACTGGCTCCTGAAGCGAACTTCTATCTATGATCGGATTGTAGCTCCCTGCACCCTTCCGCGCCTCTATCTTTCGTTAGAGATAGTGTTAACAGAGGAGGCGGTTCCGCCTGACAACTCCACCGGATCGAACGGCAGCTTCTCCCCAACCGGCCTCACGCCAAGCCGCCAAGAAACTCAAACGCCGAAAGTCCGCCACCCCAGTCTTAGCCTTTCTTTGCGTCTCCGCGCCTTTGCGTGCCATCGATCTTTCCCGAACCCGCCTCACGCCAAGCCGCAAAGCCGCCAAGAAGTTCCAAGCCGTGATCGCACCCATCACTCTTAGCTTTTCTTTGCGTCTCTGCGCCTTTGCGTGAAACCGATCTTACCCCCTCACTTCGCCGCCTTCCCCCAGACCGTCGCCGTACCGTACGGCGTCAACCGCGCCGGTCCGACCAGGCCATACGGCTGGATCAACCCGCGTGCTTTGACCTCTTCATCGATCTGCGCCAGCCGGTTGTTCAGCGTGGTCGCGACCCGCACCACCAGCGTGTTCCTTCCCGCCTTCAGATACGCGCCGATATCGCCCTCCGCGCTGATCTGATCCATCGCGGCCGCCTTGCCATTCACCGTCACCGTGAATGTGTCGAAGACCTCGCCCAGGCTCAGCATCGCGCCGTGCGCGCCCGTCCAGGTGGATGGCAATTCGAACGTCGTCGTGTACGTGCCGATTCCCGACGCGTGTTGCAGCGCCGCAATCTCCGGCCACGCCTTCAGCCCGTCGAGGTCCACCTCGACCCGGTCCTTCCGCGTCTCCGCCGATGCCGGCCCGAACGTGGTCGCGTACGGATTCGCCGGCTGCCAGTCCTCCGCCGATAGCTGCCACTTCGCCTTCGTCAGGTCGAGCGGCGCCGGCACCGCGCCAATCACGCTGCGTACGCTCTGCCCGTCGCTCAGCGTCGTCGTATACGTCCCCGCCGCCGCAGCCCGCACCACCACCGCACCCCGGTCGATCTCCGCAGCATCCGCGCTCGTCTTCGTCACATGCACCGCCGGAGCCACCACCCCGAAACGGCCCGGCTGCTCGCTCAGCGCCAGCAGTACGCCGTTATCCCGCGAGAGCCGGATCCGCACCGTGACGCGATCCCCGCTCGCCGTGTAGTTCACCATCGGCGTAATCTTCCCCGACCACCCATCCAGCACGTACGGCTGTCCGTGCCCTTCCAGGCTGAACTCGCGCTCCACCGCTTCCCCGGTCGCGGGCTCGAACAGCGTTCGCGGTTCGTCCGCCGGACTCGCAATCCCCTGGTTGTAAAAGAAATAGTAATCGGTCTTTTTGCCCGCATCCCTGCGCCGGATGCTCAACACCGAAGCTGGCGTGCCTGGGTCCGCCGCCGGCCGTAGGCCCAACGCGCGCAGCTTCGCCGGCACATCGGCTTCGTGCGCCACCTGCGCCACCGAGCGCTCCCGCAGCAGTTCCGCGATCACGGCGCGCAACGCGGCGTCGGCGTCCGGCGTATTGCCCGGCGTACGGTCGGGCGGCGTGCCCACCACGATCACCGGCAATCCGGCGCGCGCGTAGCCCAGAATCTTCTTCGCCACCTCCACCGGCATCGACGTCTTCACCGGATCCGTCGGCGGGCCCTGCTCGCTATCCACAATCAGCGCCTTGTATGCCGGACCGTTCGCCGCCAGCCGGTTGCCCGTCACCGTTGCGTTCGGCAACTCCAGCATCGCCGGATTCAGATAATCCCGCGTGTAGCCCGCCTCCCACAATTTGGGATCGCCCCACGCCCGGTACTTGAAGCCCTGCGACGGAGGGTAGAGATAGTTCTGCATATAGACCGCGACATCCGTCTTCGCGTCGCCCTGCGTCAGCGCCTGCTGATTGCGGGCGAGGTAATCGTTGTACGCGCGCGCATCGATCCAGAAGGGATTGCGCGGCCCCCATCCGTTAGAGAATCCCGCCGCCCCGAAGTTGTGATACCCCGGCCATTTCCACGTAGCCCCATCCCGATACGGATACACGTGGTACACCAGCTTCGTGATCCCGCCCACGAAGCTCCGGTGCATACGGATCACCGCGTCCTGAAACGTCTCCGCATTGGCCTGTCCGAGCGCCGCGCAGCACTCCGTCGAATACCACGGGTTGCCCGTCATGTGATTCGCCGATGCCATCGGCAGGTAGTTGTCCACTTCGTCGCCCACGAACAGGTTCTCGTGCTCCGGCCGGTCCACCGCCGCGGTTGCCAGCACCATGTCCGTGATCGGCGTGGTCATGCTCGCCTCTCCCTCCACCTGCACCCGCAACACGTTGTTGTACTTCCGCACCCACGTCCGCAAAGGCGCGATCTGCTTCTCCAGCCAGAGATCGCCGCGCACCGCGTACAGGTCGTTTCTTACGCGCGGCGCGCTGCCGTCGCTGAAGCTGAAGAGATCCTGGAACAGCGCGGGCAGGTTCGGAATCAGCGGGTAATTGCGCCGGCTGCGGAACTCCTCCGCCATCTTGTTGGTCCAGAGTTCGTCCGGACTGCCGCGGTCCACCGAGTGCGAGTCGTAGAATAAGTCGCCGCCGTTGGCCTTCAGCAACTCCTTGACCTCCGCGCTCAAGCCCGTCTCCATGCTCTCGATCAGCTGTGCGTAGCCCTCTTCGCTGAACGGATCCGGCTGCGCGAAAACGCCCCGGCTCCAGAACGCGATCAGCTGCCACTGCGCCCCCGCCGGAGTCGCCGGAGCCGTCCAGCGGATGTCGCCCGCACTCGTTCCGCCGAGCACGCCCGCCGTGTTCCTGCCCGTCACCGCGCCCGTCAAATCCACCAGCGAGCCGTGGTCCAGTTCCGCCGGACCCGTCGCCGGACACGGCGTCTGCGTGCACCGGTACGCCATCACCGCGATCAGCGTCGCCCGCGTCGGCTGCGGCCCCGCTCCCCGGCCTCCGCCTCCTCCGCCGCGCGCGCCCGCTCCCGCGGCAGCCGCCCCGCCCGGTCCCCGGCCAGCCGCCGCTCCCGCACCGCGTCCGGCCTGCGGCAGCCCGCCGAAGCCGCTCCGCCCTCCCGCCGTCAACGTGGGCGGCGGCAAGTGCCCGTCGAACGTCTCGCCCGCACCCACCACACTCTTGCCCACCACCAGTGTCTTCCGCGCATGATCGTCGTCGATCGAGTACCCGGCAGGATTCTGCGTCGGCCCATGACTCAGGCTCACCTTGATCCCCACCTGATTCGCGGCCTTGAGCAGCGCCACCAGTTGTTCGTTGTTCGGAAATGCGCCCTGCCCGATCTCCACCCCGGCGATGCCATACTCGCGCATCGCCCGCCCCTCCGCCGCAAGTTCCGCCGGATCCGCCGTGGCTGGCATGTTCATCCGCACCCACGGCAGGTCTGCTTCCGGAGGCTTGGCGAAGCTTGCCGCGGTCAGCGGTGTCACCGGATTGAACTTCGTCCATTCCGATCTCTGAGTGGCGGCGACCTGACGGTTCGGCGCGAGCCGATTCTGAGCAAACGATGCCGCGCTCAGCAGGACGAGGATCGTCCTGGCCACGACGTGGATGGCGGATCTCTTCATAGGGATTGCACCGATTGTCTGTCCTGGCGCCCCCGAAGGCAACCTCTCCTGTTAAGAAAGATTAAG
>CAIRBY010000111.1 GCA_903876865.1 uncultured Acidobacteriia bacterium | reverse complement strand
GGCTGATATGCCTCGCGGCGCCGCCGGCCGCGGACCGGGCGGAATGGGGGGACCGGGCGGTCCGCCCAATCCGCCGAATCCGCCCAACGCACCCGCGCCTCGCAAGGGCCGCGGCTAGACCCAAGAACCGGACCGGCGGAGGGCCAGGAAGTGCGTGAGTTAGCCCTCGGCCGGTCCGGTTCGGCTTCCGAGAGAGAGCAGTGGGGTATGAGCAATCCGTGCAGAGGGTGAACTGCTGAGATGAGCGCGCTTGGGAATGGGGACATAGGCGGCGCCGCGTCCTCCTTTGGGTTGGAGCAGGGCGTGATGTGGATGCTGGCGTTCCAGGCAGGCGACTGCGCCAGTTTCGCGCACATCGTGGAGGAGTACCGCCGCCCGGTGGTCAGTCATGTCTACCGCCTGGTGCGGGATCTTGCAATTGCCGAAGAACTGGCGCAGGAGGTCTTCATCCGGGTCTACCGCACGAAAGATTACCAGCCCACCGCCAAATTCCGTTCCTGGCTATTCCGGATCGCCACCAACCTGGCGCTCAACTGGCTCCGCGACCACCGCCACGAGGCCTGCCATCAGCGCCTGGACCACCCCGCCATACCGGCGAGCCGGCGCGACCCGCGCACCCGCACCCCGAATATCGAGCAGGCCCTGCTGAGGGATGCGCGCCTGGCCGAGGTACGCAACGCCATTCAGCAACTTGCGGAGAATCACCGCGTGGCGGTGTGCATGCACAAGTACGACGAGTTGGACTATCAGGAGATGGCGCTGGCCTTGAACTGCTCGGTTCCGGCGGTCAAATCGCTACTCTTCCGCGCCTACGAGAAACTCCGCAAACGCCTGGCGCACCTGGACCCGATGACTCAGCCTTCCCACGACTGACTCCGACCGCGCGTGCGGCCCCCCGCAATCCGCTGTTTCCACCGCGATGGTTTAAACTGGTTTATCGGCTTTTAGCGGGGAGAAAAACCTCGCGCCCGCCGTTGGAGATTCCGCATGATCACCGCACTGGAAGAGAAGTTCCCGGACCTGCCAGGGTCCGTACTCTGGAAGACGGAACTGCTATTTCGGGGAGTTCGCTACACCGAGGCGCTCAAACAGGCAGCCGAGGAGGGCGCCGCCCCGAACTTCTGGCCGTATGCCATGCGGGAAGGCGTGAAGACGCGCTACATCCCCGTCCCCTACCTGTTCCGCGTGGATGGCGAGGCGGTGGCCCGGGTCCGCGTGGACGACCGCAGCGATTTCTTCGTGCGCCGCAAGGAAGACGGCCGCTACGTTCTGTGCCACGCGCAGCGCGAGGCCTGCGAAATCGATTTCGTCAAAGCCCACAAGTGGCAGTCTTTCCGCACCAGCGACGGCGCCACGCAGATGGAAGCGGGCGTGGAGCAACTCGGCGACATGCTGGTGGTCAATATGGCGCCCGGCTGCGAGTATTTCCGCGTGAAGGACGAGGCGGGCCACTCCCACAAATGCAGCTTCTGCGCCTACGGACGCTTCGGCGAGCGCTCGAATGCACTGGGACAGATCGGCGGGCAGGTCGCGATCGGCACCACACCGCTGCAGCGCCTGCACGAAGTGCTGGTGGCGGCGGTAGAGAGCGGCGAGGCGCGGCACGTCTACCTGACCGGCGGCTCGATGCTCGACCCGAAGGAGGAAGTGGAACGCTTCCTGCCGATCGTGGAGACTGCGCGCCGCGCCGTGGGCGATCGCCTGCGCGTGACCTGCGGATCTGGCGCGGTGGACCCGGAAGGCTCGCGGCGTTACCGCGATGCCGGCGCCGACAGTTGCTGCTACAACATGGAAACGTGGGACCCCGAGACGTTCCGCACCGCCTGCTCCGGCAAATCCACCTACGTGGGCCGCGAGCGCTGGATCAACGGACTGCTGGGCGCGGTGGAGGTCTTCGGCCGCGGCAATGTGGCCTCCGCCTTCGTGGCCGGCATTGAACTCCTGCCGCCGGCGCCGGGTATGTCCTCGCAGCGGATGATCGAAAGCATCGTGGAAGGCGCGACCTTCCTGATGGACCGGGGGATTACGCCGCTCTACTCGCCGCTCTGGCCGGTGGACGGCACGGCTTACGGCCCGGAAGACGGGCTCTCGCCGGAACTCTTCCTGCGCGTGGAGATGGAAGTCTACCGCCTGCGCGCGGAACGGAAGTTCCCGGTGCCCTCGTGGTTGATCTGCCGCGGCTGCTCCTACATGCTGCTGGAAGTGGATTTCGATCACGCCTTCGGGCTCGCCGGCGGCGCGCATCACACTCCGGCAGGCAGCGCCACACCCGTCATCTGACAGT
>CAIRBY010000110.1 GCA_903876865.1 uncultured Acidobacteriia bacterium | reverse complement strand
CGAAGCCGCCTTCGAACTTGCCGCGCTTGAGTTCGTGCTCGATCTGCCGCACGCCGCGTTCGTCAACGGCCGCTTCTCTCCCCGCGACGCCGCGCCCGTGCCTTTGCCCGCCGTCCGCGCGGCCGGTCCGGACCTGTTTCACGGCGACGCCGCCTCCCTGGAATTCGCCGCCGCGTCCGGCGATCTCGTGCTCAACCTCGGCTTCGAACCGCATGCCGCGGTGCAGTTGATCGACCGCTGGGATGCGGCGGGCCGCTCGTATCAGGTGCGGACACAAGTAGCGGGAGGGCCAATGGCGCGTGGGTCGAGCGCCACTCTCGCCGTCACGATGCGCCTGACCAACCGCGCCACCGATGCGACCCCGGCGCACCTCACGCTCGATGCATCGCGCGCGCGCTACCGCTTCGATGGCTTCGGCGGAAATTACTGCTGGGACACTCGCTCGCCCATTACGGCCTACACGCTCGACCATTTGAAGCTCGGCTGGGCCCGCAGCGAAATGAAGGCGACGGGTTGGGACCGGCAGCGCGAGAATCCGGGCCCTGAAATCCGCGCGGATCTGGAGACCATGCGCCGCTTTCAGCAGATGGGCGTGCCCTTCGTGCTCAGCATCTGGTGGCTTCCCGAACGCTTCTACACCGACCCCTACGAGAAGCCCCGCGCCGCTCACTTCCGCACCATCGACCCGGCCAAGTGGGACGAACTGCTCGACCTGGTCGGCAGCTATCTGCTCTTCGCCAGGAAGGAGTACGGCGCCGAACCGGACCTCTTCTCCTTCAACGAATCCAACATCGGCATCTATGTGGGCCTCACGCCCAAGAGCCACGAGGAAGCCATCAAACGATTCGGCGCGCACTTTCGCAAGTTGGGGCTGAAGACGAAAATGCTGCTGGGCGATGCCACCGGCCCGCGCGATACGCACAAGTTCGTACTGGATGCGGCGTCCGACCCGGAGGCGCTCGCCTATGTGGGCGCGGTGGGCTTCCACTCCTGGGGCGGCGGCACGCCGGAGCAGTACACGGCGTGGGGCGATGTGGCCGAGTGGCTGCATCTCCCGCTATTGGTCACGGAACTCGGCGTAGATGCCGACGCCTATCACAACGCTGCCTATGACAGCTATCAGTACGGCTTGGAAGAAGCGCGCATGACCCAGGAACTGATCGTCTATGCGCGGCCGCAGGGCACGCAATTCTGGCAATTCACCAACGACTATGCACTGGCGCGCGTGGGGGCGAGCGGAGTGGTGGAGCCCACGCCGCGCTTCTGGCTGGTGAAGCACTTCACGGATCTGACGCCGCACCAGAGCGAGGTGCTCGCGGCCACATCCACCGAGCCTGCGCTGCTCTTCACTGCGTTCCGCAAAGAGGGCGCATACGTGCTCCACATTCTGAATACGGGCGCCGCGCGCACCGCGGAAATCGCCGGGGTGCCCGGGGGCGCATGGCAGGTGACCGAGACCACCGAAGCGGCGCAGTATCAGCAGAAGGCCGCGGTGCAGGCTGCGGGACAGACGCTACGGGTGAATCTGCCGGCACGTTCGATGGTCACACTGATTGGAGCAAAGTGACCGGCGGGATGGTCAGGTAAACGCGACGCGGCTAACGTCCGCCGCCGAGCATTTTCAGATCCTTCATCACGCTCAACATGCCGGGCACCAGCGTGATCACGAACAGCACCGGCAGAATGAAGACCACAATCGGGAACAGCATCTTGATTCCCGCTTTACCAACCGCAGCCTCCGCGCGCAGGCGTCGCCGCGTACGCAGGGCATCCGCATAAACCTTCAACGCCTGCCCCAGGCTGGTGCCGAATTTCTCGCTCTGGATGATCATCGCCGCCAGGCTCTTGATGTCCTCAATCCCGGTGCGGCGCACGAACTGATTGAAGCTCTTGCCGCGCTCCTGTCCGGCGCGGACCTGCATCACCACGGTGGCGAATTCGGCGGAGAGTTCGGGGTATATGTACTGCATCTCCTCGCTCACGCGCATCATGGCCTGATCCAACCCGAGACCCGTGCCGAGCACGATGCCCATCAGATCCACCGTATCCGGCAGCGCCTCCTGCAACTTCCCGCGGTAGCTTTTGACCAGCCGGTAGAGAATCTGCTTCGGTAGGATGAAGCCCAGCAGGAACGCCGCGGCAAGGCCGCCGATCATGGAACTCGCGCCATTGGGATTGTTGCGCTGCAGGTAAACCGTGCCGCCGGCCAGCAGCATCACGAAGAGCAGTACGAAGATGCAGTAGAGTGCGAGCGCGCTCTTGCGGCGGATGCCCGCCTGCGCCAGCAGCTTCTCCGTGCCGTTCAGCCAGTCTTCGCCGCCCGGAACCACCGCGATGAAGTAGAGGAACCGGTCCAGCCCCTGGGCGGATTTCTTGCGGCGCGTCGCCCGCGCGGCCACCACCATCGCCTGTGTTTGCAGGCCTTCCAGCCGGTCTCCCAGCGGATCTTCCTGCGGGCGCAGCAGTTCGAAGCCGGTCCAGAGGAGCAGGCTCAAGGTGCCGCCGATGAAGAGAAACAGCAGAATGTCGATGGCGATCTTCATACTTTAATGTTGGCCAGCTTGCGAATCACCAGAATGCCGATAATCTCCGAACAGATCGCGTAGGTGAAGAACTTCTGGCCCACGGGATCGGTCCACAGCAGCCGCATGTAATCCGGCTTCAAAATCCAGAAACCCAGCCCCACCACGAACGGCAGCGCGCACAACAGGCCCGCCGAGAAGCGCTGCTGCGCGGTGTGCGCCTTCATCTTCGCCGCCATATTCAGACGTTCGCGGACGAGCGTGGAGAGGTTCTCCAGCACGCTCACCATATTCGCGCCAGTCTGCCTCTGCAGGATCAGGCTGGTGATGAAGAACTTCAGATCCAAGAGCGGCACGCGTTTTCCCAGGCTGTGCAGCGCGGGCTCCACCTGCGAGCCGAGGGCCAACTCTTCCATCAGCTTCTTGAATTCCATGCGCACCGGATCGCCGGTTTCCGTGGCGATGGTCTCCAGGCCGCTGTGAATGTTATGTCCCGCGCGCATGGTGCGCGTGAAGAGGTCGATTGCGTCCGGCAGCATCTCTTCGAACTTGTGCAGACGGCGCGAGCGCACCTGCATGATGTACAGCAGCGGTATGGTTCCTACCCCCAGCGACAGCAGCAGGCGCAGGAAGAACATCACATCGAAGAGCGTGAACAGCAGGAAACTGAAAACCATCAGCACCAGGCTGAGCCCCGCCACATCCGCCGCGCGGTAGCGCAGGTTCGCCTGCTCGATGGTCTCCTGCAGGCGCCGCAGCACGCCCAGCCAAGTGACCAGATCGCCGAGGAAGGCGAAAGAGCCGCGGTGTTCGCGCCGCAGCAGTTCCGGCGCCTTCTGGTTGCGGCTGCGCATATTGGCGCGCAACTCCCGCAGACGGCCCGCCACCCGGTCCGCGTCTTCCTGTTCCGGTACGCTCCATACGAAATATCCCGCCGCGTATAACGCGAGCGAGAACATCACGCCGGTAATCAGGAAGAAGCCGAGCGGACCCATCTATTTGTCTTTGACCTCGTGTTCTTCCGTGAAGATCGAAGCCGGCAGTTTCACGCCATACGCCTTGAGGCGGTCGCCGCAGATGGGCATATTGCCGCGGCCCACGAATTTACCCAGCACGCGCCCCCGCGGGCTGATGCCCGTGCGGTCGAATTCGAAGAGGTCCTGCATCTCCACCTGATCGTGCTCCACGCCGACCACCTCCGAGATGCCGATGACTTTGCGCGTGCCGTCCGCCAGGCGCGAGCACTGCACCACGATGTGAATGGCGCTGGCCAACTGCTGGCGGATGACCTTATCCGGCACATGCTGGCTCGCCATCATCACCATCGTCTCCAGCCGCGAAAACGCATCCCGCGTCGTGTTGGCGTGCACCGTGGTCATGGAGCCGTCGTGGCCCGTATTCATAGCCTGCAGCATGTCCAGCGCTTCCGGACCGCGCGATTCGCCCACGATGATGCGGTCGGGCCGCATACGCAGCGTATTGATCAACAGATCGCGCTGCGTGATCGCGCCGGCGCCTTCGATGTTCGGCGGACGCGTTTCCAATCGCACCACGTGGCTCTGCTGCAGATTCAGTTCCGCCGTGTCCTCAATCGTGACGATGCGCTCCTCCTCCGGGATGAACCGGGAGAGCGTATTCAGCATCGTGGTCTTGCCCGAGCCCGACCCGCCGCTGATCACGATGTTCAGCCGCGCCTCCACGCAGCCGCTGAGAAAATCCAGCATGCCCGTGGTGAAGGTCTCGTTCTTCAGCAGGTCTTCGGTG
>CAIRBY010000109.1 GCA_903876865.1 uncultured Acidobacteriia bacterium | reverse complement strand
GGTAGGAACGGATGCGGGGATGCCGGGGACCTTCCACGGCTTCGCCACGCTGCGCGAATTGGAGTTGATGGTGCAGGCGGGGATGACGCCCGCGCAGGCACTGACCGCGGCCACGGGCGTGAGCGCGAAGGCTCTGGGAGTGGAGGCCGAGCGGGGCACGATTGCGGTGGGGAAAGCGGCGGACCTGGTGCTGGTGCAGGGGAAGCCCGACGAGCGCATCGCCGATGTGTATCAGACGAAGCGGGTCTTCCGGGGCGGCGCGGAGTTCGATCCGGCGGCGATGGAGAAGGCGATTCAGTCCTCGGAGATGACCCTCCTGCCGGCGCGGCAGATCGCTCCGGTGGTGGATGACATCGAGGCGAAGGGCGGGCGCACCCAACTGGGCACGCTGCGGCTGAACGCGACGGATGCGGGCGTGGATCATTCGGCGATGGTATTCCTGCCGGTGATCCGCAGCGGTGAGGATCATGCGCTCTTGGCGGCGGCGCAGTTCGCGGGCAAGGAACGTCCCTTCGTGCGGGTGGATTTTCCGCTCACGCCGGGCGCGATCGAAGTGGCGGACGTGAGCATGTTCAGCGGGGTGATGTTCGATGTGCGGGGCGAAGCGGGGGCGCGGCTGATGATGCAGACCTATCATGTGCGGAGTGCGGATGTGTGGTCCGCTCCGGTCGCCGTGACGGGCGAGTGGCAGACGGTGAAGATCCCGTATACGGCCTTGAAGCGGCGTGCGGGCGGCACGTGGGACGGAAAAGATGCGCGGGCGATCCTGTTTGAATTGAGCGGTACGGCAGGCGGGGCGGCGTGGATGGAACTGGACAACGTGCGCTTCTATTGAGGAACTGTTCCAGCCCTGGCGCGGCTACTCCGTTTCGAGCGGCGGCCATGCGGCTGCAACGGCTGCACTGGCCAGGGCGGAGACGGGGATGACGGCGGTGTGCCACAGCAGAACGTGGAACACTTCCAGATTGGGGCAGTGCAGTTCCAGCATGGTGACGCCGGTGAGCCCGGCAAGGGTTCCGGCGGCGAGCCCGGCGGCGGCGCGGTTCACGGCGTAGCCGCGGCGCAGGACGAGCCACGCGAGCAGTCCCGCGGGAAACGCGACGGAGATGCCGGCGGTGAGGCATCGGTTGCCGCTGCGCAGGAAGTTAGTGATGGTGTAATCCTGAAACAGCAGCGGGAAGAGCACGAGGAGCGCGGCGCACGCAGTTGCCAGCAACAGGCGCGGGGAAAGCAACTGGCGGCTTCCCGGGATGATCTGCGCGACACTGAGCGAGGCGCTGAGAATGGCGAGCGCGGTCAGGAGCGGAAAGATGGCGGCGGTCTGCGGGAGCGACAGGTGCGCGATGCCGTAGGCGCCGAGCAGTACGGAGGCCGCGGAGGCGGTCGCGCTCCAGATCAGGATCAGGAGCGCAATCAGTTTCCAGGGCGCGGGCAGCGGCCGCACGGGCGCGAGCGAGGCGCCGAGCGAAGCGGTGATTCGGGCGAGCAGCGCCGGGTCAACCGCGGGTGCGGGCTGGTTCAGAATGTGGTCGATCTCCGGGTCTTTCACTGCGTCCTTTCCGCGTAACCGCTCAAGCGCTCTCTTAGTTTGTCATAGGCGCGGTGGGCTTTCTGCTTGACTGAGCCGACGCTGCTGGAGGTGGCGCGCGCGACCTCTTCGAGCGACATGCCGGATATTTTCAACATGCAGATCACCTCGCGTTGGCTTGCGGGCAGATCCGCCAGCAGGGTCTCGATATCGGGTACGGTGGCCGCGGCCGCGGCGGCAGGCGGCGTGGGCAATTCGGGCAGTTCCTCCACCTGGAGTTCGCGTACGTCGGAGCGATGCTGCTTGCGGAAATGATCCACGCGGATGTGGCGGGCGATGGCGTAAAGCCAGGGGAGTACGGGTTGGCCGGGGCGATAGGTATGGCGCGCCTGATGGATGCGCATCCACGTTTCCTGCAGCAGATCGTCGGCGTAGCGGCTGCTGACGGATTGAGCCAGGAAGAAGCGCAGCAACTGGGGACTCAGGCGGTGGATCAGGAGTCCCACGGCGGCTGAGTCGCCCTGCTGATAGCGCGACATGAGAGCTTCGAGTTCGATATCCGGGTGCATGCGCGGGTTGCGTTGCACCAATTATCACAGGAAAGTCCAGCATAGCCAAAGTTCACCCTGTTCAGTGATTCGATGGAGAGGGTGAAAAAGTTACGGTGAAGAAGGGCCGGGAGGCCTGTCCTCCTTACCTCAGGTGTTTATTGAAGAACTCGAGGGTGCGGGACCAGGCGAGTTTGGCGGCCTTTTCGTCGTAGCGCGGGGTCGTGTCGTTGTGGAAGCCGTGCTGCGCGCCCTCGTAAACGTAGCCGGAATAGGTGACATGGTTGGCCTTGAGGGCCTCTTCCCAGGCGGGCCATCCGGCCACCTGTCGGGTGTCCATGGAGGCGTAGTGGAGCATCATGGGAGCCTTGATCTTGGCTGCATCCGCGGCGGGAGGCTGTCCACCGTAGAAGGGAACGGAGGCGTTGAGATCTGCGCCCATGCGGACGGCGAGGGTGTTGGCGATGCCGCCGCCGAAGCAGAAGCCGACCACGCCGACTTTGCCGTTGCAATCCGGGCGGGCCTTGAGCCAGCGGGCGGCCGCGATGAAGTCCTCGGTCATTTTCGGCTTGTCCACTTTGCCGAAGGCTGCGCCGCCTTTTTCATCGTCTCCCGGGTACCCGCCGACGCTGGTGAGGCCATCGGGCGCGTAGGCGATGAAGTTCTCTGTGGCGAGGCGGCGGGCCACATCCTCGATGTAGGGATTGAGGCCGCGATTTTCGTGGACCACCAGTACGGCGGGCAACTTTCCGGCCTTGGCGGGACGGGCGAAGTAGCCCTTGATGTTCTCGTTGCCTAGCGGCGAGGGCACGGTGAGGTACTCGGTCTTGATGCGCGCATCGTCCTTGGCTACCTGTTGCGCCCAGGCGTAGTTGGGGCGGAGGCTCTCGAAGATTGCGGTGGCGGTGACTCCACCCACCGCGAATCGCTTGGCGCCTTCCAGAAAATTGCGCCGGTCGAT